>JABIUH010000022.1 GCA_018701055.1 Woeseia sp.
AACAAAGGGTCGATTACCGCGGGGAAACAGGCCGATTTCGTCATACTCGGCGAGAATCCGCTGAAGGCTGAGCCTGAAACGTTAAAGGACATACCAATCATTGAAACGATCGCGCGCGGCCGAACCGTCTATCGACGTGACTAAATTGAAAAACGATCTGCTTCACCGTTGGCACGGCTTGATGGACAGGAGTCCGAATATCGGGAAGGCCATGGATGGCCGAGAACGACCCTGCCGCGACTCGTGCCTGATCAGGCACGTAAAATCATCATCTGATCGCAGCAGGATGCCGCTCCTACGAATTTTTCAACCGCCCGCTAATCGAAAATTTCTGGACGCATATGCGGAAATAGCAAGACGTCGCGGATTGAAGGTGCATTAGTCAACAGCATCACCAATCGGTCGATGCCAAGTCCGAGCCCTGCCGTCGGCGGCAGACCGTATTCCAGAGCACGGATGTAATCTGCATCGTAAAGCATCGCTTCATCGTCACCGGCTGTACGATTCTCTACCTGGGCGCGAAAACGTTCCTCTTGGTCTTCCGAATCATTTAACTCTGAGAAGCCGTTCGCTATTTCTCGTCCGCCGATAAATAACTCGAATCGATCTGTCACAAAGGGGTCCGAATCTTTGCGACGTGACAGCGGCGAGACTTCAGTCGGGTATTGCGTAACGAACGTCGGATCGCGCAACTCCGCTTCGCCCGTCTTCTCGAAAATTTCGATTTGCAATTTGCCACTGTCGTAATTGTCTTCGACCTTTATGCCCAACTTACTCGCCAAGTCAGCGAGATATTCGCGATCTCGAATCCTTGTGCGGTCAACATCGGGGTTAAATTTCATAATCACGTCTTCGACGGTCATACGGACAAACGGTTTGGAAAAGTCGAACAACTCGTCCTGATAGGTGACTTTAGCACTACCCAAAACCGATTCGGACATACCCTTCAGCAAGGCCTCAATCATCTCGATCAAATCTTCATAATCAGCGTACGCACGATAGAGTTCCAACATCGTGAATTCCGGATTGTGTTGCGTGGAAACCCCTTCATTCCGAAAATTGCGATTAATTTCGTACACGCGCTCAAACCCACCGACCGTTAACCGCTTGAGATTGAGTTCAGGTGCAACTCGCAGGTAAAGCGGCATGTCGAGCGCATTGTGATGCGTCGTAAAGGGCCGTGCGATGGCGCCGCCCGGCGTCGTTTGCATCATGGGCGTTTCGACTTCCAGATAATCCTGAGCATCTAGAAAGGCACGAATATAGGTGATGATCCTCGATCGAATGCGAAAAGTCCTGCGACTTTCTTCATTCATGATCAGATCAACGTAGCGACGCCGATAGCGCGTTTCCTGGTCGCTCAATCCATGGAATTTTTCAGGCAACGGTCGTAATGATTTGGTCAATAGACGAATTTCGTCTGCACGAACCGTCAACTCACCTGTATTTGTTTTAAACAAAGCACCGGTCGCGCCGACGATATCGCCGACGTCCCATTTCTTAAACGATTGATACAAGCCCTCTGGCAACCGGTCTCGTTCGACCCTAATTTGAATCTGGCCGGTCCGGTCCTGAAATTTGATGAAGCTTGCTTTGCCCATGACGCGTTTCACCATCATTCGTCCGGACACACTGACGATGACGTTGTCGTCTTTTAGGCGTTCGTCTTCATGCTTTCCATAGCTTTGATGCAACTCATCCGCCAAGGCATTGCGTCTAAAGTCATTGGGAAACGCGATACCTTCTTCGCGAAGAGCCGCAAGTTTCTTCCGTCGCTCCGCAATTAGCGCATTCTCATCCTGTTTTCTATTGTCTGTCACTTACAATCCTTGTTTGAGGCTGGCCTCAATGAAGTTGTCTAACGCGCCATCTAACACTGCCTGAGTGTTACCGGTTTCAATGCCCGTGCGCAAATCTTTGATGCGGCTCTGATCCAATACATAGGAGCGAATCTGACTTCCCCAGCCAACGTCGGCCTTGCTGTCCTCGACCACTGAGGCTTTCGCCCGTCGTTCCTGCAGCTCAAGCTCATACAATTTAGCTTTCAATTGCTTCATCGCCGTCGCCTTGTTTTTATGTTGCGAGCGATCATTCTGGCACTGCACAACCGTATTGGTCGGATTATGCGTAATTCGCACCGCTGATTCTGTTCGGTTTACATGTTGGCCACCCGCGCCACTGGCACGATACACATCGATGCGCAAATCGGACGGATTTATATCGATATCAATGTCGTTGTCGACTTCAGGCGAGACGAAAACTGAGGCAAAGGACGTATGCCGCCGATTGCTCGAATCAAACGGCGATTTTCGCACCAGGCGATGTACACCGGTTTCGGTGCGCAACCAACCATAAACGTAGTCCCCGGATACCCGCACAGTTGCGCTTTTGATCCCTGCTACCTCGCCTGCCGATGCTTCGATGATTTCTGCTTTGAATCCATGGCCTTCGGCCCAACGCAAATACATGCGGAGAATCATCTCGGCCCAGTCTTGCGCTTCCGTGCCGCCCGCACCTGATTGAATATCGAGGAATGCATCATTCGCATCCAATTCGCCGGCGAACATGCGACGAAACTCAAGCTGGTTAATTTGACTAGCGTAGGAATCGAGATCCACGGTCAGTTCGCCCACCGTTTCCGCATCGTCCTCGTCAACGGCGAGCGCTAATAATTCTTCAGCATCGAAAAGTCCAGTCTTTAGCGTCTCTAACACCAGTACCACGGCCTCTAACTGCGCCCGCTCTTGGCCCAGCGCCTGAGCTCGATCCTGGTTATTCCACACATCAGGGTCTTCGAGTTCACGCCCAACTTCCGTCAATCGTTCAGCTTTGCCTTCATAGTCAAAGATACCCCCTTAACGCTGCTGCGCGTTCAGAAAGATCCGTTATGCGTTGTGATATTGGGCTGGTTTCCATGGTTTTTATCAGCTAAGCCGCGATAGGGTCCTGCAAATGACGCGCGATGTTAGCACGTCGTTGAGCGCATTTTCAGAGACTCACAATTTGGAGAACAATGAGTTGCGGCGTCTCCATTCCGCGAAACTCATTAACGTCTAATCGATAGGTGATTTGCACGGTTCCACGATAGACCGGACCGGCCTGATTGAAAGCAATAGCATCGATTACGCCACCGCCAGACGACGGTCGAACACGGAGTTTAAGGTGATTCTCGCCGACTGTTCGTTGCGCTTCGACCTGAAAATCACCCGTAAAGACTGGCTCGGGGAAACCGGCACCCCACGGTCCCGCTTCGCGCAGCGTACGAGCAAACTGTAAATTCATCGCAGTCGTCGGTAGATCACCGTCGGTTGTAATCGCGCCACTAAAGTCCGCATCTGGATACATTTGGCGTAGTTTTTTGGTTGCGAGCGATTTAAATCGAGGGAAATTTTTCTCTGCCAAACTAAGCCCCGCGGCCATCGCATGCCCGCCGAAGCGCTCGATCAGCCCCGGTTCGCTGGTGTCAACGGCTTCCAGAAGATCGCGGATGTGTACCCCGGGAACCGACCGTGCTGAACCTTTCAGCATTGCATCATTCTCACGTGCAAAAGCAATCACCGGGCGATCGCAACGCTCACGGACACGAGAGGCAATCAAGCCAACCACTCCCTGGTGCCAACCCTCATGATAAAGCGACACACAGTCCGGCAAATTGGTGTTATCCATCGCATCAACGTAGGCGAAGGCTTCATCACGCATCTTTGCCTCAATGTCTTTCCGCTCGCGATTAATTCTGTCGAGGTCCGCTGTCAGTTCCCTGGCGGTTTGTTCGTCATCTGTTAACAGACACTCAATGCCGACCGACATATCCTCTAGTCGCCCGGCCGCATTTAAGCGCGGGCCCACCACGAATCCAAGATCGGTGCTGACCGCACGCGCGAAGGATTTTCCCGCAATTTCAAACATCGCACGAATCCCCGGTACTGATCGACCCGCCCGTACTCTTGCCAAACCCTGATCGACAAGAACCCGATTATTCAAATCCAGCTTAACCACATCGGCAACTGTTCCGAGTGCGACCAAATCAAGGAACGTCGCGGGAATTTTCGCGGCCCCTGATCTGCCTTGACGCTCGAGCTCCCGACCTAGTGCCGCCATGAGGTAAAAGGCAACGCCAACGCCTGCAAGATGAGGACTGACGAAATCAACACCGTCGAGATTCGGGTTAACCATTGCATCTGCGTCGGGAAGTTCCTTACCGGGCAAATGATGATCAGTAATTAAGACCTGCATGCCGAGGCGATGGGCTTCGTTGACGCCATCAATACTCGACACTCCATTGTCAACGGTGATCAGCAGATCAGGTTTACGCTCGTGCGCGACAGTCACGATCTTTGGCGTCAATCCATACCCGAACTTGAAACGATTAGGAACAATATAGTGGACATCAGTGATGCCGAATGCGCGGAGACACCGAATGACCAATGCAGTGCTCGTCGCACCATCTGCATCGAAATCGCCGACGATCATAATGCGCTTGTTCGCGTGCGCCAAAATAAGACTCACGGCAGCCTCTATGCCTGCTAGCGAACTCACCGGCGCGAGGCTACGTAGGCCGTAGTTCAGTTCGCTTGGATTAGACACACCGCGTGCGGCAAACAACCGCTGCAATATCGGATCCACGCCAAGCAGTGAGTCCGCCGCTGCCCGTTTCTGTGGCCTTACATGCAACAGACGTACGCGAATGTCGTTCACTCTTGCTCCTTGTAGCCCGAATTATTCATGAAATGGCCGCACCCCTGCATGATCATTACGAGCCTTCACTAATATTCCGGGCTAATAGCGGTGACATACCGCGCCAGACTTTGAGTCGATCAACTCTATCCAACTCGACTTTTAACCCGTCGCGAAACAAAACGACCAAGCGTTGCAGCTTTCCACGCTTGAGCAATCCTGCCAATGCAGTTAAATACGCTGACAATCCCTCTGTAGATTCTTCGTCCACAACCGCGACAAATCCCGGCGGAGACGATCCTAAGCAAGTTTCAAAATCCAACCATGGCCGTGCCGTTCCATTGACGCTTGCCCAATAGCCTGCGAATAAGGCATCAGCCGAGTACAAATCCGGTATCGATAGTGCCTTTGGCTCTGGCGCGACGCCACCGCCCCACAACCACAACGAATTGATCTCCGGCAATCCCGCTTCCTGACGTCGCAAATTGACCGCATGGTCATGCAAGAACATTTGTAATTCACCGAGCAATTGGTGATAGGCCTTAGCGGCAATACCTGACGCTGTAAATTTGTCGGGAACGTGACCGTCCGCAACTGCCGCGGATACCGACGGCAAATTCATTGGCGCGTCGATTTGCAAATACCCGTGAGTGCCAAGTCGCACGAAGGAACAATCACCCTCTGCATCGAATTTCGTGTGCAATGACGTAAAGATTTCTCGAATATCACTTGCAGTGCTCAGATCGGCAGGCAATGAGCGGAGCCGTACGTCTCGCATTCGTGCCTGGTAATGTACCGGGTCTGCCGCGGCCATCCAGCTATTGGAGCGTTCGCCAGTCTGCCCCCAGAAGCGCAATGCCGCAAATCCCTCAACGGGTATTGGTGCCTCAATCATGGACAATACTTCGACGAGCATTTCATGTGCCAGGGGTTGCATCGACACCGTCCCACGAGAAAGCCATCGCCTCAGTTGTAAATCAATCTCCTGGCCCGAGACGCCCACTGGCAACACCACCACTGCTTGACCGTCTCTCACTCCGGGTTTAGTCCTTCAGGTACGCCGAAAAGCGGACAGTGTACTGATGTGGGTGAACTTCGGGGGATCTTTACGAACAAATAAGCAGGAAAGAGTCTGTAAATAGGAGACAATTGCAGCATGAAATTTGTTCGGGAAACGCATTCATCCCTCACCATTCATCAGGTTGATGAGGGTGTCATTCGTATTGGCGACGGAGAAATCCGGGAAAACGTCGTGCTCTTTCGGGACACGATCGAGCGCGGGTGGATGGTAGACGACGTATCGAAACTTGTCGAAAGCGATTTCGCAACCTTGATCGAGAAGAGCCCGGAAATCGTTATTTTTGGTACTGGTTGGACACCGAAACTACCGCCACGAGACCTCGTGTTTGCGTTGGCCCGACGTGGCATCGGTTTCGAAACGATGGATACGCCCGCCGCTTGCCGAACCTTCAATGTGTTAATCAGCGAAGATCGTGACGTCGCCGCCGTATTGCTCATAAATTCTATGGATCCATAGTCCGCAAACGGCGGCACAGCGAACTCAAGCCTAATGTCGTGGCAAATACTGGCGTGGATTGACCGGTTTGCCGTTCCGACGAATCTCAAAATGTAACTGAGCCGGATTGCCGCTGCTCGCGCCCATAGTCGCAATGCGCTGCCCCTTGCGAATTGCCTGCCCTTCCTTGACCGATAACGAAGCGTTGTAGCCGTAGGCGCTTAAGAAAGTGTCGTTATGTTTCAAGATTATCAGCTGTCCATAACCGATTAGGCCACCACCGGCATAAACCACCCGACCATTCGCGGCAGCTCGCACTTCCTGGCCGGCCTTACCGGCAATTAGTAGTCCAGTTCCTGCCCCCTCCGCGCCTTTGAATTCAGCCATAACTCTCCCGTTTGCCGGCCAAGCCCACCCGGGCGGCGGGTCGGAAGGTGGCGGTGGGATCGTTCGTTTTGCCGCCGGTGCCGGCTTCGCGACCGGCCTGCTCGCACGTGAACCGCTCGGCGGTGCCAAACGAATGACCTGGCCAGGGTGAATAAGTGACCCGTCACCCAGATTGTTCCAACGCGCAAGTGCGCGAGCACTTGCGCCATAGCGATCGGCGATAGCCGAAAGGGTCTCGCCAGATCGAACGACGTGAATTTCCTGCGGCGTGTGATCCCAATACGTCGGCGCGACACACCCACTGACTAAAAGGACACCCACAAATAGTAGGGCAATCCGAATGGCCTGCGCATGGAGATAAAGCGCGCTGCGACCATGGTTAGCTGCGCGCGTCACCATACGGCTAATGCCGGACGACCAGATAAACAGCGATTGCCACGGCAATAGCGACGACGGTCCAACCGATACGCTCAATGTATTCAGGCAGCAGAGATTCCACACGATCACCACCGATCACAATCAGGCCTGCTACAAGAAAAAACCGTGCCCCACGACCGAGCGCAGATGCGATGACGAAACCCGGAAAATTCAGCACGGCAACTCCTGCCGAGATTGTGAAAACCTTATAGGGAATCGGCGAGAAACCGGCGATTAGGACTGCCCAGACGCCCCAATTGTCGAACCACTCCTTACCCTTCAGATACGCGGGCCAATACCCCATGTCGTGCAACCAGGGTTCGACTCGATCGAAAAGATAATATCCGATCGCATAGCCAGCGATGCCGCCCAGAATCGACGTCACCGTGGTAATCGTTGCCAACCACCATGCCCGGGACTTATCCGCGAGACACATCGGAGCCAACATGACGTCCGGCGGAATCGGAAAGAACGAAGATTCCGCGAAACTTAAAAAACCGAGATACCATGCAGCGTGGCGATGTCTTGCCCAGCCAAGCACTCGGTCATACAAGGGTCCAAAAAGTTTCATCGATAGTTAGCCAAAGCGTGGTCAATCCGGCGAGATAAATCTGCCGGCAGCAAGAATCAAGTCGAATAAGTATAGCCAAGATATTGTTTTATTAGCTATTTACCTTTCACTAACGGAACAAAACTCACCTCGCCCAGTGATTCCTGCTCATATTGATCACCCGTCCGGGTCACCACGATCAAATCCTGCCTGCCGCTAGGCCCTACGGGAATGATGAGTCGCCCACCCGGCGCCAATTGCTCGAGAAGCTTTTGCGGCACTTCGGCGGCGGCAGCCGCTACCAAGATACCGTCATACGGCGCATATTTCGCCCACCCCTCCCAACCGTCGCCAGGCCGAAATTGAACATTGTAAATATCCAAATCACGCAATCTTTGGCGCGACTTCTGATAAAGCTCACGTATCCGTTCGACGGTGTAAATCTTCTTGACCAGCGGTGCAAGCACCGCCGTCTGATAGCCACAACCAGTGCCAATTTCAAGCACGCTGTCGCCCTCGAAGCCATCTAGCAGGGCTTCTGACATACGCGCCACTACATAGGGCTGGCTAATCGTCTGACCGAGCCCGATAGGCAAGGCAGTATCTTCGTAGGCACGACTCGCGAGTGCCTCGTCCACGAACAGGTGGCGCGGAACATTGCGAATTTGCTCTAGAACCGCGGTTGACCGGATGCCGTCCTTCCGCAGGCGCTCCACCAAACGATCCCGGGTTCGCGCTGACGTCATTCCAATGCCCTGAATGCTGCTCTTGCTCTGCATTAAGTTTTTAGCCAGCTGGCCAGCTCAGGCAGCATTTCATGTCGAGTCAAATCGACCTTGATCGGCGTAACGGCAACAGCGCCCTTTTCAATTGCCGCAAAATCCGTCCCGGGGCCCGTATCCTGGCCTTCACCAGCGGGTCCGATCCAATAAATCGAACGACCATGCGGGTCTTTTTGCTCAATCATGGGTTCAGATCGGTGTCTAAAGCCCAAGCGAGCGGCTTCAATTCCCCGTAGGTCTTCATATGCCATGTCAGGCACGTTGACGTTCAGCATGATGTCACTCGGCAATGGGTTTTCAGTGAGCTTGAGAACAAGTTCCATCGCGACCCGCGCCGCAGTATCAAAATGGCTCGCGTGGGCTCCCACTAAAGAAACCGCAATAGCGGGCAAACCCAGGAAGCGCCCTTCCATAGCAGCAGCAACCGTCCCGGAATAGATCACATCGTCGCCAAGATTCGCACCATGATTAACGCCCGATACGACAATGTCCGGATCTGTCTCGAGAAACCCCTCGAGGGCCAAATGCACACAATCCGAAGGCGTGCCATTGACGTAATACCGTCTTTCGTCAACCTTCCGCACCCGCAACGGCGACTCCAATGTCAACGAATTGCTCGCACCGCTTCGATTGCGGTCTGGAGCAAATACCGTAACTTCCGCTATTTCGGAAAGTGCATCAGATAGCGCAATGATGCCTTTCGCAAGATAGCCGTCGTCGTTGCTAACGAGAATTTTCAAAGTGAGTATTGTTCGAATATGAAGGGCGCGCTCACTATACTCAATGTTTGATCCACGCCAAAGTGCATTTGATGAATTCAGCTCGTGACAAACGATAACGACGACAATAAAAATGATGACAGCGGCCTATTTCGTCGCCTGATGGAGGATATCCAACCGCTCGAACGGGACAAGCGTGCGCCGGCCTACAAACCGAAACCGCCGGCTAGGGCTCGTTTCAAACATGCCGATGAGAGAGCGGTGCTCGAAGAAAGCCTCGATGTCGATATAGACGATATGGACGATCTCGAGACCGGTTCCGGTGAGAGCATGCAATTTAAGCGCGCTTCCGTCGGGCGACGCACCCTACGCAAGCTTGCGCGCGGGAGTTTCAGCGTCCAGTCGGAGATCGACTTACATGGCATGACCGTTCCTGAGGCCAAAAGCGCCTTGCGCGAATTTGTGAAAGACGCAGCCGTACGAGGCTTAACCTGCATTCGTGTCATTCACGGGAAAGGGATCGGCTCTGGAGAGCGCGGCCCAATACTAAAAAACAAAGTTAACAATTGGTTGCGGCGTTGGGATGAAATACTCGCTTTTGTCTCGACCAAGCAAGTTCATGGCGGCACCGGCGCGGTATACGTCTTATTAAAGAAAGAGTAAGCAAAATGCCGCGCTGCTTTTCCAGGCATATCTCGGTAATCCCACCTCACGAGAGGCCACCTTCCTGGTCTTGAGTTAAGCAACCCGCCCTGCAGCCTGCCCCGAGGCCCATGCCCACTGAAAATTAAAGCCGCCTAGCTGCCCGGTAACGTCAACGACCTCACCAATAAAATACATGCCAGGTTGCTGCACGCATTCCATCGTTTGCGACGACAAGCTCCTCGTATCAACCCCGCCCAGTGTTACTTCCGCAGTTCGATACCCTTCTGTACCAGACGGTTTAAGCTGCCATGCCGCGACATGCGTTGCGATATCCCGCAATCGCTCATCACTGAACCCAGCAATACGTTCGTCTGACATCGTCGACCACCACATTTGCTCCAGCTCAAGCACGAGCGCCCGTGGCAAATGCTCGGACAGTACTGTGCGCAAAAGTAACTGCGGTTGTTGCAATTTCGCATCCAACAACAATTCGGTCACATCAGCGTCTGGCAACAGATCAATAGTGATAGCCGAGCCGGGCACCCAATGATTCGATGATTGCAATACAGCGGGCCCGCTCAACCCGCGGTGCGTGAACAGGATGTCATCGTTAAACGAATGGGTGCCGACGGAGATCGTCGCGCCTGTACTGATTCCGGAAAGACGCTTGCTCAGCTCCTGCAGCCGCCCGGTGAATATGTATGGCACAAGTCCTGCGGTGGTTGGCCAAACGTTTAGCCCAAACTGACGGGCGAGCCGATAACCGAAATCCGACGCGCCCATTTTTGGAATAGACAAGCCACCTGTTGCAACGACGAGCGACTGACAATCATGTTGACCGGAATTGGTATGCAGACGATAGCCGTCCGCATAACTCACTGTTGAAATTTCACAATCACTACGAATGATCACACCAGCTTGATCACATTCGTCGACCAGCATGGCAAGAATGTCTTTCGACGAAAAATCGCAAAACAACTGACCGACAGTTTTCTCGTGATAAGCGATCTCGTGCCGCTCAACAAGCGCGACGAAATCGTGTGGCGTAAATCGGCTGAGTGCCGAAATACAAAAGCGCGGATTGCGTGAAAGGAAATCGTCAGAAGAGCAATTAAGATTGGTGAAATTGCACCGGCCGCCGCCGGACATCAGAATTTTTTTACCGATCTTGTTCGATCCCTCGAGGACGAGGACTCGACGTCCGCGCTGACCCGCGACCAACGCGCACATAAGACCCGCAGCGCCGCCACCGGCAATGATTACATCATAGGAATCCATCGCCACCCCTTGCGACTCGTGGTGACTCGAAATTGAATTTTACTTTTGCTGCTTCCAGACGTTCAACCGTCCCGCTTCGGCGGCAGGCTCGACAATAATTGCGCCAATACGACACGGTGCGACACCAGAGGTTTCGTCGCACGTCTTCGTATTCTCTAAACGCTCATTATGGGCCACCTGCAAGTCATCGGCACGCGGCGGCTCGTCACGTGGAAGCACGACATTCGCGCTGGAACCAAGCGACGACTGAGCATCGACGTCGCTCGCAAAAACACTTGATTCTTTCACGGCAGGTCGACAATCTGATTCTTGCCGATCAATCAAAACATTATCAACGTGAGATGCCATATCCATCATCTGCACTAACGCGCTCGCACAATCGTCTTCATTGGCGAATTGATATTCGACCGTTTCTTCCTGACAGATTATTTTTCCCGCTGGCGCGATGCATTGAGTTAACGACAAAACGAATACTTTTATCCAGGCAGTTTCCATAATTTCCTCCTACGACTCACGACTGATATTAATTTTTTCCGTCATGATCATTTGACCGCTTTCAAATCGATGCTACGCACGGTTCTGATAATATGCAGCTTATCAAAGCCTTCGCCATTTGGGACAAACGAAGCAGCCAGTGGTTTGAAAGCAAGACAGGATGTGCAAAAACACACAGCATCTCAAGGACTTGGAATTTGGCGATTCCGCATCAACTCAATAAAGTCTTGCGAAATATAGCCCTCTGCGCAATTGTTCCAGACGCTCGCCCGCGATGCTTCGAACGCAACGGCGGAAGATTGGCCGACATCGGATTATTTACGCATCACGTATGATCTCTCGCAATACAGAGGTCGCGAAGCATCCGGGAGCCAGACTAAACTGGAGCCAGATTGCGGACTCACCAAGGTCCCAGTCAAGGTCGCGAACGACGAGACGAAGCGATCGCCTGGACTGTTTGACGCGCGCATTTTCAAGCCCTTGGACCAGATCCGCAAAGCGTGCGGCGACAGCGGATTCCAGTTCGCTAACATCGCCAGAGGATGTGCTATTGCCCTCTCCCCACATGGCACCGGTTGCATGAATGTCCATCGAATCCATTCTTTGTATAATTTCTGCATCAATCTGATCTGGCACGAATACGCTGTTCGTACCGTCTAAGTTCATTGTGTCTCCGGCAAGCGGTTTGTTCCACGTGTCGGAGGCAACTCGCGCACTTAGAATTTCGTTAAAAATCCACGACCTGGCTGCGGACAACGCGATGCTGCGTTTGTCACGAGACAATCGCTTACCCGCAAACATTCGTTTCGCGAGATCCAAATTTCCCGCCGCTCGACCAAAGCGTTGTGGACCGAAATAATTCGGCACGCCCTGCGATCGTATCAATTCAAGTTTGCGAATGAGTTCGTCAGACCCAAGCTCATTTCCACGAATGGCAAGGCGAAATTGATTCGCAGCATGTGCACCACGCTTCAACTTTTTCTGGTGTCGAGTGGTTTTTAGTATTTGCACTTTCGGCAATGAAAATTCGGACCAATCCGTACCGGCCCCACTGGGTCGCCGCACACTAAACCACTGCTGCGTCACCGCGTGACGATCTTTCAGACCTGCATATCCCACATCACGCAAAGGAACGCCGGCATGCTCAGCAAGACCGCTAGCAACCCAATGAGTGTTGGTTTCTTCTTTCTCCACCCACAAAAAATCGTGCTCACCGTCAGACGACAGTTCGAAGTCTAAGCGTTCGGTGACTTGGAAATCACTTGGAGTTTGTTTGATAAGCCCTTGAACTAATGGCTCACCGTGGGCGTAACACCACTCGGGCAGCGCGCTATCAGGGCCGGACATCAGCGACTAGGCGTTCGCCGCTGGCAGGTACAACCTGGAAAAAAGTCTCTGATTTGCCGATCATGCCAAGATCAGTTCGCGCTCGTTCTTCCGCGGCCGCGCGACCGTTCTTAAGATTGAGTACCTCAGCCTCGAGCGAAAAATTTCGCTCCTGAAGCGATTCATTCTCCAGGTGCTGCGACTGCACCGCGGAACGGAGTTCCTGGGTTCGAGAAAATCCGTTGTCCGACAGCATTAGCTGGCCGACCATGGCAAAACCTGCCACGCCTAATACCAGCACTATCCAACGTAAATTCAACAACCCAATTCCCCAATTTTGACCCGTCAGACCTCTATCGAGAATGCCTGCCGGCCTGCATATATTGCCGCGTCACCCAACTCTTCTTCGATGCGCAACAACTGATTGTACTTTGCGATTCGATCAGAGCGTGACAGTGACCCGGTCTTAATTTGAGTCGCTTCCGTTCCCACCGCGATGTCGGCAATCGTGCTGTCAGATGTCTCGCCAGAGCGGTGAGAAACGACAGCAGAGAAGCCGGCCTCGACGGCCATAGTAATCGCATCAAGTGTTTCCGTTAAGGTACCGATTTGGTTGGGTTTTATCAATATAGAATTGCCTATATTTTCACGTATTCCACGATTTAGGATGCTGGTGTTGGTCACAAACAGGTCATCGCCCACTAATTGCACTGTCGCGCCCAATTTATCGGTCAAAAGACGCCAGCCGCTCCAGTCTCCTTCGTCCAGTCCATCCTCTATCGTGACAATCGGATAGTGACTGACAAGATCCGCCAGAAAGTCGCAAAATCCAGCTGCATCGAAGTCTCTGCCCTCGGATCTCAGGTGATAGCGACCGTCTGCGTAAAATTCCGAGCTTGCGACATCCAGTCCTAGCAAGATGTCATCGCCAGCCGAAAACCCAGCCTGCTCAATCGCCTCAAGAATGGTGTCGAGGGCTGCACGGTTGGACGGCAAATCAGGCGCAAAGCCACCTTCATCGCCGACTGCGGTGTTTAACCCTTTGGAGTTGAGCACGCTTTTTAGCGCATGAAAAATCTCCGCCCCATAACGCAATGCTTCCCGAAAATTGGGTGCGCCGACTGGCAGAATCATGAACTCCTGAATATCCACGCTATTATCTGCATGGGCACCGCCGTTGATAATGTTCATCATCGGCACCGGCATCGTAGTGCTCGGACCCAGGTGGCGAAAAAGAGAGTGACCGACTGACAGCGCATCCGCTTTTGCCGCAGCAAGCGATACAGCGAGTAGCGCGTTAGCACCGAGATTAGCCTTGTTGTCGCTCCCGTCGAGCTCAATCATTTTCTGATCTAGCGCGCGCTGATCGGCGAATTCCATTGTCGTTAGCTCGGCTTTCAAAATGCCATTTACATTCGCGACTGCTTTTTGCACGCCTTTACCGAGATACCGTCCCTTGTCGCCGTCGCGTAGTTCTACCGCCTCCCGCTTACCGGTTGATGCGCCGGAGGGAACGCCCGCGCGTGCAGAGCTACCATCTGCCAGTACAACATCAGCTTCCACAGTTGGGTTGCCGCGAGAATCCAGTATTTCCCGTCCTCTAATATCTGCAATCTTGATCATGAATTACCCGTTAAATGAATGGGAGTCAGAGTAGTACTCTGACTCCGGATGGTTTGAGTGTCTGCAGACCAAAAGCGCTCTAGATGCCCAGGCCGAACTCCGACTCAATAAAATAGTCACGTTTGACGGCGATATCGATCGCCTGCAACGTTTCCAGAAGAGAAAACATCGTATCCAGCGGCCAGGCATTTGGACCATCACTTAATGCTTTGTCCGGGTCCGCATGCGTTTCCATGAAAAGGCCCGCAACCCCTGCTGCCGTTGCCGCGCGCGCCAGGACCGGAATGAATTCGCGCTGCCCGCCTGATGCATCGCCCTTACCACCCGGCAACTGCACCGAGTGAGTCGCATCGAAAACGACCGGACAACCACTGCCTCTGAGTACCGCGAGGCTACGCATATCTGAAACTAAGTTATTGTAACCAAAGGAAAACCCTCGCTCACACACCATGATATCTGCATTACCGGTCGACTTCGCTTTGTCTACCACGTTCTGCATTTCCCAAGGGGACAAAAACTGCCCCTTCTTAATATTCACAGGTCGACCGGCGTTGGCCACATTGAGAATGAAGTTGGTTTGGCGACACAAGAATGCCGGCGTTTGCAGGACATCCGCAACTTCTATTACTTCATCCAGTGGCGTGTCTTCGTGAACATCCGTCAATATCGGCACGCCAAGCTGGCTCTTTACTTCCGCTAATATTCGCAAGCCCTCTTCCATTCCCGGACCACGAAAACCATCCTTCGAACTACGATTCGCCTTGTCGTAGGATGATTTATAGATGAACGGAATGCCCAGTTCGTTAGTAATTTCTTTCAGTGCGCCCGCAGTATCCAGCGCCGATCCCTCGCTCTCAACGACGCAAGTTCCGGCAATCAGGAAAAAGGGCTTATCTGGCCCGACGTCAAAACCGCATAACTTCATGCTTCTGCAACTCGCGGCAAACGGTCTTTATTCGCCAGCACGGCGGCACGAATGAAACTCGTAAACAATGGATGACCATCACGTGGGTTTGACGTGAATTCCGGATGAAATTGGCTCGCGACAAACCAGGGATGCGCCGGTATCTCCACCATTTCCACGAGATCATCGACCGACAAACCTGAAAAACGCATGCCCGCGGCGGCGAGCCGATCACGATAGTGATTGTTCACTTCGTAGCGATGCCGATGCCGCTCGTGGACCGTGCCAGCGCCGTAGATCGACGCCACCATAGAACCCTCTTCGAGTAGAATCTCCTGCGCTCCGAGGCGCATCGTACCGCCCATCGCCGAGTTTTCGCTGCGCTCTTCGCGCTCGCCGGCACTGGTTTCCCATTCGGTGATCAATGCAACGACCGGGTGTTCTGTGCCGCGCTGAAACTCTGTGCTGTGGGCACCCTCAAGTGTGGCGAGATTGCGTGCGGCTTCGATCACTGCCACCTGCATGCCAAGGCAAATTCCAAGGTAGGGAACATCGTTTTCGCGAGCATACTGAACCGCCGCAACTTTGCCTTCGATACCCCGATCGCCAAAACCGCCCGGCACAACGATGCCATCCATCGCGCGCAGGCAATCGCTACCATTGTCTTCGATATCCTGGGATTCAACATAGTGAATATTGACCCGCGTGCCACTATGAATACCACCGTGCAACAGCGCCTCACTCAATGAAATGTAAGCGTCCCGAAGACCCATATACTTGCCAACCATGGCGATATTGACCTCGGCAACTGGATTCTTCTTCGCCTCCACGATTTCCTGCCACTCACTGAGATTTGCCGGTGGCAGATCCAACTTAAGCTGTTCAGCAACGATATCGCCCAGTCCCTGCGCATGCAGAATGGCAGGAATCTTGTATAAATCGTCTACGTCATAGGCTGAAATAACTGCCCGCTCCTGAACATTGGTGAAAAGAGCGATTTTCCGGCGTTGCTCATCCGGTAGCATTTTTTCGGATCGACAGACCAGGATGTCAGGCTGAATACCGATGGACCGGATTTCCTTGACCGAGTGCTGTGTGGGTTTCGTTTTGATTTCACCGGAAGTCGCTATGAAGGGCACGAGCGTCAGATGTACATAGACAACGCGATCCTTGCCCAATTCGATACCCATCTGTCGGATTGCCTCGAGGAACGGCAAAGATTCGATATCACCGACGGTACCGCCAATTTCAACCAGGCAAATATCCGCATTGTTAGCGCCTTTCTTGACGCTATCCTTTATCTCGTTAGTGATATGAGGAATGACCTGAACCGTTGCGCCGAGATAATCCCCGCGGCGTTCTTTGCCAATCACCGTTTCATAAATGCGACCGGTCGTGAAATTGCTATTGCGGCCACAGGTTGTGCGGACAAATCGTTCATAGTGCCCAAGGTCCAAATCGGTTTCAGTGCCGTCCTCTGTGACGAAAACCTCACCATGCTGAAAGGGACTCATCGTCCCAGGATCAACATTTATATATGGATCGAGTTTGATCATGCTAATCGATAAACCGCGAGATTCCAGGATAGCGCCAAGGCAAGCCGACGTAATGCCCTTGCCAAGTGATGACACAACGCCACCGGTAATAAATACATACGAAGTCATAAGCTAGCCAATTGGTTTTAGTCGTCGGGAAAAACAAAGAGTCGGAACGAAGACACACGTCTCGTGCAAATTTGCGCACGAAATTATGTACTTAATCCGACTCGGAAGAAGCCATCTGCAAGGTTTCTGTGGTTTCTTTATTAGACCCGTCGTTTGATTAAAGACGGTGTTGAAAGTTAGCAGATCGCTGCAATCTTCTCAATGCGAACAATCATTTTAGTGTCGGTGCATCACGCCAATCAATCCGAAATCCGGGCTCTGCTCGACAGTGCGCATCCACCCACAAATCGGCCACCGCAACCAAACGTTCGCCCACATAAAATAGAGGTAACTTCGAGCGCATCCAAGGTAATACATCTGATTCTTGAAGCAACTTCTTAAGTTTTCTGGTGCCTCCCGACGGTTCGATGCGCAAGGTCTCACCACCGCAACGGAAGCGAAGTTCAAGCCCTTGCTCGACAAGATCCGGCGCGATGCCATAACTCATGGTTGGTACTACAGACAAAGCGCCCAATCCTGGCCCTAACTCGAGCGGCGCGGACGCCTTCGTGACAATGCCCGTTACTGGCGGAGCAGCCGGTTCTGCTTCCGGGAGAATGAAAATCTCATCACGGAAACGCCTGACTTCTGCGCCCGCCCAAGATACCAAGGGTTGTCGGTCCGCATCTGCCGGAATTAGCTCAGTAAGAATTTGCTCAAGGCGCGTAGCAGGCGCTGATGGCAATACAGACAAGCGAATCGCGTGGCGCAATAAATTTCGTTGCCGTGGCTGCGAAAGCGTTTGTAATGCCGTGATGTTAAGGCGATCACAACGGCCAACGCTGGCGAGATCGATAGCGGCGAGATCAACCAGACCGTCGTTCGACTCACCCTGAAGCTCAGCACTTCGTGCAAGCTGTCTGGCGACCGCCGGCCAGCGTTCTGTTAGCCGCGGTAGGATTTCATGGCGTAGGAAATTTCTGTCGAAGCGTGTGTCCATATTTGACGGATCATCGAGCCATGACAACTGATGGCTGGTCGCATAGTCGCGTATGGCGTCCGACGATACGTCGCGCAACGGGCGCAATAGTCGCCCTGCTCCCAGGCGCTGACTCATTCCAATGCCGGCTAGACCCGCCGGGCCACTGCCACGCATCAAGTTCAACAGTAACGTTTCAGCCTGATCGCTCTGATGATGTGCGCTTAGCAGAAAATCACCGGGGCTCAGCAGCGTCGATAATTCAGCATAGCGGGCATCCCTTGCTGCCGCCTCTAGACTGACACCATCCGCATTAACCACGACCGTTCGGCAGATGAAATCGAGATCGAGTTTTTCGACTGTTTGGCGACAGTTTTCCGCCCAACCATCTGCGTCATCGTGTAGACCGTGATTGATATGTACCGCAACAACTGGCGTCTGGGATTCTACGTTCGCAAGCGCATGCAGAAGGACAGCGGAATCCATACCCCCACTGAATGCAACGAGCCAGCGCGCGACATCCTGTTCGGCCGTCAGCGACCCGAGTGTGTGTAGTAGTTGTTGCGAATCGAAGGACATGTGCTCGAACAGCCCTGACTTAAAATACTAGTCCGCGATATGCGAACTGGTGGTCCAACAAGGTAGGATTGATGGACCACTAGCCTTCCTTGTATTGCCCAAATCCACTCAGCCGTTGCTGGCGAGATTCGAGCAATTGCTCGGTATCGAGTTGATCCAGGTCAGCTAAATGTTTGATCAGTGCATTGCGAATCACTTCGGCCGTGGCAGCGAGATCCCGGTGAGCGGCGCCGAGCGGCTCAGCCAATACTTCGTCCACCAAACCAAAGTCGCTCAGACTACTGGCCGTAATTCGCATCGCCTCCGCTGCGTCTTCGGCCTTATCAGCGCTTTTCCACAAAATAGAAGCACAACCTTCGGGAGAGATGACCGAATAGACGCTGTATTGCAGCATCAGCAGGCGATCACCGACGCCGATCGCGAGCGCGCCTCCGGACCCGCCTTCGCCAATAACAACGCTGATAATCGGGGTGCGTAATTTAGCCATCAAGAACAGGCTGTGCGCGATCGCCTCGCTCTGACCTCTTTCCTCTGCTCCGAGTCCGGGATAAGCACCAGGTGTGTCGATAAAAGTCACAATCGGCAGGGAAAACTTCTGCGCCATTTTCATGAGTCGTTGCGCTTTACGGTAGCCTTCTGGTTTTGGCATACCGTAATTCCGTCGGACACGTTCTTTCGTATCGCGACCCTTTTGATGGCCGATAAACATCACTGCACGTCCATCAAGTCGTCCAATGCCACCAATGATGGCCGGATCATCGGCGTACATTCGATCCCCGTGTAATTCCTGAAAATCGGGCGCGATTGCGGCGATATAATCCGCCGTGTATGGCCGCATCGGATGCCTTGCAACCTGTGCAATCTGCCACGCATTCAGTTTGCCAAAAATGCTGGCCGTTAATGATGCGCTCTTAGATTTGAGCCGCGTGATCTCTTCACTAATGTTGATCTCGGAATCGTCGCCAACATAGCGAAGTTCGTCGATCTTGGCCTCAAGCTCGGCGATTGGCTGTTCAAATTCGAGAAACTTCAGATCCATAGTGATTGGGTCGCATACCAGTCAGACAAATTCGCCATTGCCCTTCAACGAAAGACCGTGGCGTCGAAATGAGACTCTACCTCATTTCTGCATTGGGTGCGTAAACCATTCGCACGCTGTTTTGTCCTAGCAATTCCGCTAACTTATCGCGTAATTCGCGACTGGGTCTAACCTTCCAGTCTGGGCCGAGGTTCAAGCGTGCCGCGGCATCCTCACCGGTGTATTGCACCGCAACATCGCAGGATCCTTCCCGGTATGGCAGCAGCACGTCGTGCAATCGATGCAGGAGCGCGGGACCTTGCCCGTTCGGCGCAACATTCAAAATCATGTGCCGCGCCCGACTCTCAATGACCCGATCGATTGGGACAATGGTTTTCGCGTTTACTTGCCAGGCACCCATGAAGTCATCAAAACGTAGACCGCCGTTTACGACGACGATTTCGTCTTTACTCAGGAGGTGTCGAAACTCCTGGAATGCTTCGGAAAACAGGCTGACCTCCAAACGGCCGGAGTCATCATCCAGGACAACCGTTACGCGGTTACCGCGTTTGCGGATGTCCATTATCAAGCCGGCAACCGTGACCTCACGTCGCGGCTGGCGATAATTACGTTCGCCGGTAGACGTCTCTGGCGCAGGCTCTGAAGAAATATCCGCCAGGTTGCGATCGACCAGATAACGACTGTCGCGACGAACTGCATCGAAAGGGTGTCCGGTAAGGTAAAGCCCAAGCGCCTCTTTTTCCTTCATCAACAGTTCCCGCTCCGTCCATTCTGCCAAACGCGGTCCTGACGATACGGTTTCAACAACGGCAGGCTCGGCAAGACCGAACATATCGTTTTGCCCGGCGGCCTTCGCCCGTGCTTCCTGGTCTGCCCCTTTTATAGCATCCGGTAGCTCCTGAATTAATTGACGACGGGACACACCAAAGTCATCCATCGCGCCCGATTTAATCATCGCTTCAAGCGAGCGACGGTTCATGCGATCTGTGTCGACGCGGCGGCAGAACTCCGTCAGAGATTGATACGAACCAACATTTTCACGTTCATCAATGACGGCATCGACAACGTTACGTCCAACGCCCTTGATCGCACCTAATCCATAGAGAATTGAGGATTCATCGGCAACGCTGAAGTGATAGGCCGAGCGATCGATACTCGGTACAAGCATGTTCAACCCCAGCTTGCGGCAGTCATCTTTGACCATGACCAGTCGATCAGTATTGTCCAGATCAGCGCTCATCGCGGCCGCCATGAACGCCGCTGGAAAGTGGGCTTTCAGATACGCCGTCTGATAGGACAACAATGCGTACGCGGCAGAATGTGATTTATTGAATCCGTAACCGACAAACTTTTCCATCAAGTCGAAAATGCGCGTCGCAGTCCGCTCTTCAACGCCACGTTCAACCGATCCGTTGACAAAAACTTCGCGCTGCTTGGCCATCTCCTCGGCCTTTTTCTTGCCCATCGCCCGACGTAGCAAATCGGCGCCGCCGAGCGTGTACCCCGCCAGAACCTGCGCAATTTGCATGACCTGCTCCTGATACAGAATCACGCCATAAGTCGGTTCCAGCACCGTCGTCAGATCGGGGTGCAAATAATCTATGTCCAATTTATTGGCGTCGTGCTTTCGCGAAACGAAATCATCAACCATGCCGGACTGGAGCGGCCCAGGTCGGAATAAAGCAACAAGCGCAACCAGATCATCGAACTGATCCGGTTTCAGCCGCTTAACCAAATCCCGCATGCCCGGCGATTCCAGTTGAAATACACCACGCGTTTTACAAGCCTGCAGAAGCGCAAACGTTTTCTGGTCATCCATCGGAATATTCGTGATATCGAGATTCAGGTCCGGATGATTCGCGTTGATCGTTCGCACAGCCCAATCGATGATAGTGAGCGTCTTTAAACCGAGAAAATCGAACTTAACGAGTCCCGCCGCTTCGACGTCATCTTTATCTAGCTGCGTGACCGTATTTTCGCCGGCTTCCTCACAATAAAGTGGCGTGAAATCAGTGAGCTTACTGGGAGCGATGACAACACCACCAGCGTGTTTGCCGGCGT
>JABIUH010000258.1 GCA_018701055.1 Woeseia sp.
ACCACCAATATCGCGGTCACCGTTTTCATACTGGAAAATTCCGTACGACAACAAATAGCGTACAAAAAATTGCGCCGACCAAAAGAAAAATTGAATTCGGCACAATCTCGAGTCGTTTCAGTGTTATCCAATAGGGGCGACCGAACGCCGCTGCTCCCGCCACGGCGACGAACAGCAAACCTTGATACCAACGCCCCAGATAGAAATCACTCACTACGATGTGATAAGTAGCCGACGCAATTGCGGCAACGGCAAGCACTTGATGCCAATAGCGAAACATAGCGTAGTTCTTGTGCACGCGAACTCGGTCCGGTACGACCGCTATCGTCATTAAGACGCAAAGCAATAGGAAGCTGACAATGCCCAGCCACATGTAGTCAGGAGCACCGACCTTTACAAATTCGACGGCCGCCGCGTCGCCTAATAAAAACCAAAAAACATGTGCGGCGGCAACGAAAAGCACACCGTATCCAAGCAATAGATGCGCTCGCACATCAACTCGTTTCGCGCTTGTGATCGTCAGATAAATAAGCCCGGCAAATGCTGCAAACCCGATCGCGTTGCCACCATCCCAAAACCATCCCGCGCCCATGGTCGGCGTGGCCAGAAACGTAATGAGAAATACGACAGCAAATGACGCAATAAGAATTTTCATGCGAACGAAACTATACGAAGCCGCGGATCAGCAACCACTACCCAATCGAGAAGCTTTACTGATTTGCCTGCCGGACGACATACGCACGAATGGCCTCAGTCTCATCTGCGTTAATGACCTCCGCAAACGACACCATTCCATTGTCTTCGAGCACGCCCTCCAGCACCACTTGCGCAAAAGCCGATGGTTCGCCCGACATTGGCGAATGCCGCAAATCCGGCAGAACGCCACCCGATGCAGCGCCAGCGCCATGGCATATCAGACAATTTCTTGCATACAGTGCTGCGCCTGCCTGTATCTGCGACTCACTACCAAAATCGGCCGGTGGTAGCGGCAACGCTGCAGCGACCGGTATTGGCGGCAGTTCGGCAGTGCCGCCAATCTTATACGCGAGAATGCGACTGATATTCCGCTTATCTCCCTCTGGATTCAAAAGCGCCCCACTCGCATTTGCGAAAACGGCGCCCCAACCCACGACCACTGCAACGTATTGTTCCCCATCGACGGCGTACGTCACCGGAGGCGCGAGCACACCCGTTTGCGTATTCGTCGACCAGAGCTTTTGACCAGAATCAGCGGTATAGGCAGCCAGCTTACCGTCGGCGTTGCCCTGGAAAACTAAATTTCCGGCTGTCGACAATACACCGCCATTTTCGGAGACAGAATGGGAAACGCGCCAAACCTCTTCCTGCGCAATAGGATCCCAAGCGAGTAGATGACCCTGATCGTCGGCGCCAAATTCCGGGGCTAGCTCGGCAACTTCGTCGAACGGATCCCAGTTATTTACGCCGTGATTAAATCCGATGGAACGCCTTTCGTACTCAGTATTGAGTCGATAGATAAAGGGTTGCTGTTTGGCAGGAATATAGACCAGGCCTGTCAGCGGGCTATACGACATTGGCTGCCAGTTGTGCGCGCCACCTGCGCCCGGAGAGATTTTCTTGGTTGCCAGTGTTTCATCGTAACGCGCACCGTCCACCTCAACCGGCCGACCGGATTCCAAATCAATGTGGGTCGCCCAGTTGACCGGCATGATGTTCTCGGCTGATATCAATTCACCGCTCACCCGATCAATCACATAGTAAAAACCATTCTTCGGCGCCTGCATGATGACCTGACGTTGCTCGCCATCGATTTCCAGATCCGCCAACACCATGTGCTGCACCGCTGTGTAGTCCCAGGTATCGCCCGGCACAGTCTGGTAGTGCCAGACATATTCGCCACTGGCCGCGTTGAGGGCCACGATCGAGGCAAGAAACAGATTGTCGCCGCCGCCGGGACTGCGAATTGCGCGCGACCATGGCGACCCGTTGCCTGTCCCTATATATAGGAGATTAAGCTCAGGGTCGTAAGCGAACGAGTCCCACGCAGTTCCGCCACCCCCATCAACCCACCATTCGCCCGTCCACGTAGCCGCGGCCATTTCCTGGGTCGCGTCCTCGAAGCCGTCGGCCGGATTTCCCGGCACCGTGTAAAAGCGCCAAGCCTGTTCGCCTGTGTCCAGGTCGTATGCGGTCACATAACCCCGCACACCGTACTCTGCACCGCCATTGCCGATAACGATGTTGCCATCTGCGATGCGAGGTGCACCCGTAATGGTATAGCTCTGCGCCTGATCCGTTGTCAGAACTTCCCAAACGAGGTCGCCGGTCGCTGCATCCAGCGCGATTAGTCGCCCATCCAAGGTCGCGAAATACACGCGGCCCTTCCACACTGCAGCGCCGCGATTTTGTACACCGCAACAAGCGCGTACGTTCCAAATCCCCGGTACTTCCGGGTCGTATTGCCATTTCAGAACACCCGTTTGCGCATCAACCGCCTGCAATTTGCTCCAGGCGCTCGTGGAATACATTACGCCGTCGACGATAATTGGCGTAGCTTCCTGGCCACGATCAGTGTCGAGATCCACGTACCAAGCCAACCCAAGGTCATTCACCGTTGCGTCATTGACTTGTTGTAGCGGACTAAAGCGTTGCTCCGAATTTGTGCGACCGTGAACGAGCCAATTTTCGGGCTCCGCATCGGCGTTCGCGATTCGCTCCGCATCCACCCACGCAATAACAGTACGCTCAGGAGCAGTTACCGATGCAGATACATCGATTTCAATCGACTCTTCTTTTTGACATCCGCCGACAGAAATCGCCGACACAACGAGCAAGACAAGAGACTGGCAGCGTTGCGACATATTCATGTTGTTCCCCAGACTATTTTTATTTGAGCATACGTTATTGCTGACAACTTCCTGCGGACGGCAGATAGACCGAAAGCGGATCTTCGGTTTTATCCAGTTCGACGAAATCTGTATCCCAGTGCCTGAGCGTTAACTCCCAACGGCGTTTTTCACCGGCAACATATTCGTCCATCCGGTCACCGAACAATACTTGAATAAGTTCGGCTCGCCCTAGCGGTGCTGATGCACCCTCTTGCGGGGCGGGAAAAAGAAACGTAGCAGCGAATGTCCACTGCGGCTCTTGTGCATGTCCGTCAGGCACCATTAACTTGTGTTCGAGTGTCGTGCCATGCTCAAGCGCGTACTCCATCAACGGGTAGTGCCATTTCTTGTAGAGGTCGAGCCATTCGTCCTCATAGCCGCCTTTTACAAGATAAAAAGAAATGCCGAATGACTCCGTACACTTGCCGCGGCCATTGTTGCCCTGTGCATTTGCGGTTGACGCCAGCAACAGTGCAATACCGATAACAGCAAAACTTCTTAATGCGTTTCTAATCACAATTAAATCCTCAGTTGTTTCGTTTGCGACGTGATTTAAAATACCGCGCCACGCCCAAGTATCGCGCGCCCCGGACGCGCGCCCTCCACTAACTCGCTATCCCATACGACAAACTGACCGTTGACCAATACATAGTGAACACCGTCTGAATAGGAAAGCTCCGATTCAAAGTCTGCTGTATCAATAATTTTCTTTTCATTGAAAATCGTAATATCAGCATCACTGCCAATCTGAATTCGCCCTTTGCGCTTCATTTGCGGTGAGATGCTTTCCAGTCGCAGAGCTGGCAACAGTGTCATTTTAGCGAGGCCACCCATTAACGAAATAACCTCCTGATCGCGAACATACCGGCCAAGGAATCGCGAAAACGTACCTGCGCCACGCGGGTGTGCGCCTGGCGCATAGGGCATTCCATCAGACGCCACCATTACGCGCGGATCAGAGAGAATGGCTTTAATCCATTCGGGCTTCATTAAATGAATGATGACAATACCGCCTTGCTTGCGATATTCGTTAAAAGTCTCCTCGGTCAGGCGCTCACCGGTATCCTGCCATTGGACGTCGCCGTACGAGATACGCATTGTCTCCTGCCAACCCTCATCGAAGAGTGCCGATTCAATGCTTGTTGATGCTGCTGTGTATGGATAGGCCTCGGTTGTTATGTCTGCGCCGCGATCTTGCGCGCCCAAAATAATATCCAGATTGGTTTGGTAGCTCCATAGGCTTGAGCTATTGATGTGGACGATGTGCAACGATGCACCCGTCGCAACCGCATTTGAAACGACTTCCTGTACCCCAGTGGTGCCCATACCCTTAACGTGCGTGAATATCGTTGTGCTGTGATCGGCCGCAAATTCAAACAGTCGAAAGATTTCGTCGTGAGAAACGCCAGGATAGTAGGCGTGCGGCATACCCACACCGAGCGCACCGTCGTTTAAGCCTTGCTCCAGACGACGCCAAAGCGTCGGATAATGTTCCGGGTCGAGCTCTTCATACTGACCCTTGGCAAGCGTTGCATAGAAGGCATCGATCAAGTCATCTGTTGCACCGCCTTCTTCCACCATTCTTGCAACAATTTCGTTGAGGTTACCCTCGTGTTCTGGCATTGACCAAGTGCGCAATGCGCCATGCGCAATGCTCGCACCAAAGTTGATCACCGCATCGTTCGAACGCATCGCAATGAACTGTGCTAAATCCGGAACACCCGACTCGAGCTCCAGCGCGGTTGTCACGCCATCCATCGCCTGAAATTCGTTTGCGCGCGCACTCTGCCCGTGGGCATGCAAATCGATAAATCCAGGAGAAACAACCAGACCGGTTGCATCCACGACAACATCGCCCGTAATGGGTCCCTCGGTTATCGCCACAATTGCCTCGCCGCGAATACCGACATTGCGAATCGCATCAAGTCCGGTTTCAGGGTCCATCACTCGGCCATTCACTATGACAATGTCGTAGGACTCTTGGGCAATCACAAAAGGAGCCGCGGCGGTGACGAGGCATACAATCGGAAACAGAAGGTAACGACGGAGCATGGAAATTGGTTTCATACGGACTCCATATTTTTTTTTATGGGAGCAAATCTGGATAAGCGCTATACACTATTATAGAGCCTTTCCATCAACATGATCGAATCACTCGAAATGTGCTTTCATCAGGTCATGACCTAATCTCGCTTTGGAGTCCTAATATGTCTGGAATGCACTGCAAATTGCTGATCATTGGCACACTGTTGTGCTTGCAAACTAACGCTTCGGCAGCAACGACCGACAGTCTGGACGACGTCCGGCGCTTTCTCACTGAAACTTACCCTTCGGACCGGCCTGGCGCCGCAGTAGTGGTCATGGAAAAAGGAGAGATTGTTCATCAGTTAGGCTACGGACTCGCGAATGTCGAACTCGGCGTACCAATTACGAACGACACTATTTTTCGAGTCGGTTCGGTCACCAAACAATTTACCGCTGCCGCGATCATGTTAATGGAGCAACGCGGTCAACTCTCAGCTTCAGATCCGATCGAGAAATACTTACCTGATTACCCGACCCATGGACATTTGATCACCATAGAAAATCTTCTGACGCATACGTCAGGGATATTGAGCTACACGAGTATTCCCGGGTACATGGTCAACGGCGTACGCGCAGATCTAACGACAGAAGAACTCATTGACGTGTTCAAACATGAACCGATGGAGTTTGCGCCTGGTGAGCGGTGGAACTACAACAATTCGGGCTATGTTCTACTCGGTGCCATTATTGAGGCCGTTTCCGAACAAAGTTACGAGGACTATATCGCCGAGAACATTGCCGTGCCGTTGGGGTTAGAAAGCACCGTTTATGGTGGGCCAAAACTGATTCCTAACCGTGCCTCAGGCTACGATACCGATAGTCTCGGCAACATCGTCAATGCGGATTTTATCAGTATGACCCAACCGCATGCCGCCGGGTCGCTCCTATCGACCACCGGCGATCTCGTCGAATGGCATGGAGCATTAACAGGCGGCGAATTTATTCACGATGACTCTTACCGGAGGATGACGTCGCCAGTGACATTGAACAATAGCGACACCTTGCCCTACGGCTACGGACTCGGGATCACTACAATGCGCGGCCATCGATCTATCCAACATGGTGGCGGGATTCACGGCTTTTCCTGTTTTTCGATCTGGCTCCCGGATGAAGACGTCTATATCGCCGTATTGACCAACGGTGCGCAATTGGGCCCTGGGCCGAATACCGTTGCCAATCTTGTCGCTGCAATGATTATTGATGACCCGTACCCGGAAAGAGTTACGGTTAAGTTACGCCAACGCGATCTGCTTGGGCTCGAAGGAAATTATCATTCGGACGACTTCCCACCCGTTACGCTTAGCATCGAAGACGGTGGGTTGCGAATGGACATCGGTACGTTCACAAACGACTCTTTATCTGCTGAATCCCGCGATCGACTATTTGTGGAGGATTCCCTGAATTTCATAGACGTCAAATGGCAGGGGTCGACTGCCAGCGAACTGCATCTGCATATGAACGAGGGCGAACCGCCGATAGTGATGCTATCTAACCCAGAATAAAACGTTACTACTAGCGTAATCCCAACGCGACTCGAACGGCATGCTCGCGCAGCGGGCCGCTTTTATTGAAGGCGGCCATACCTGCCCCGCGAAGTGGTTGCAGCGAGCTGTACTCGGCAGAAAATAACTTGTTAAGGCCACGAACAAAGTTAAGCATTAATTGGTTATCGCCCTTTCGAGCCCGCTCATATTTTCTTAGTACGGGTCTGTCGCCAATGAATTCGCCGCCTTCCAGCGCGCTTACCAAAACCTCGGCTAGCTTAATTGCATCCGCGAATCCGAGATTCACGCCCTGCCCGGCTAGTGGATGAATAGCATGAGCGGCGTCACCAACAAGTGCCAATCCAGGTGTTACGTAATGCTTCGCATGTTGCGACTCCAACGGAAACGCCCCACGATCCCCGCTCGGTGTTAAGCGCCCCAAAACGCCGCCAGAGATTCCAGTTAAACGCGACGCCAATTGTTCGTCTGTCATCGCCAAAGCCTCGTCGGCGTTTTCAGGCGTCGTTGACCAGACAATCGAGACACGGCCGTCGTCAAGCGGCAAAATCCCGAGCGGCCCGTCAGTCAGAAAGCGCTGCCAAGCCGTGTTGCGATGATCTAGCTCAGGCATTAAGTGAGTCACGAACGCTTTCTGCTCATGGGGCCACGAATCAATCTCGATCGCGGCCGCATCTCGAATAAATGAACGCGCACCATCAGCGCCAATCACGAGCTCTGGCGCGAGCGTTCTCCCGGAATCTAGCTCGAGTTCGTACCGATTCGAACTTTTTCGCATCGACTTGATCGTCGTTTCAAAGCGCGTTGCAACGTTCGTCTGCGCGACCTTATTAAGTAACGCGGTGCGCACCAGAATATTCTCAACAATAAATCCCAATTGCGGCGCCGCGAATTCAGCCGCGCTAAACGCCACCGTCTCTGGGCCATCCGCGTGGCCGGCCGCGTCCCACACGCGCATGTCTCGATACGGACACGCACGTTCGGTCGCAATCTCGTCCCAGACGCCGATTGCCCTGAGCAGTTCGACCGATCCCGGCGCAATGGCTGAAACGCGCAATGACAGGTCGTCTTCCAACGAAAAAATCGGCTTCTTGCCGGCATCGATTACCGTCACGTTCGCTAGATCACTTTTTCCTAGCAAGTTCGCAATGGCGAGCCCGACCATGCCGGCGCCGACAATCACTATGTCGATAGGTTGTTTCATTCCAACGGAACTCCACGAGACAAACGTGGCAAACGACCTGCGAGCCCCATCGTGTGTTTAGCAAACATTCGGCGGACACCGGGAATCAGATCGAATCCCAACATTGCCAGATTCCTTATCGCGCGCACTGGAGGTCTGACGTCGGCGAATAGATGTACCAGACCATCTGTAAATCGAACTAGTTTTTGCTGGTCAGGCGCGCGCCACTCGGCGTAATTTTCCAAAATGATCGGATCGCCGCAATCAACGTCATCGCCCACCGTTTGACGATGGTCGGCGATACAGTCACATAGAGCCGCGACATCACGTAGTCCGAGATTAAAGCCTTGCGCCGCGACCGGATGCAATCCATGTGCCGCGTTGCCGACAACGACACTACGCTGCCCAATCAAACTGTTCGCTTTGGTCAACGCGAGCGGATAGGCAGCTCGCTTGCCTATCTTCGAGAATATCCCCAAACGCCGCCCGAAAGCCTCCTGAAGACGTTCGGTAAATTCGACATCGTCAAGCTGAGTGAGGACTTTTGCTTTCGCGGGAGACTGCATCCATATAAACGAAACTCGATCGTCTGCAGCCGGCAACATCGCGACAGGTCCGTCGTCCGTGAATCGCTCAAAGGCACGATTATCATGCGATTTTTCGGGCAGCAAATTGCCGATGATCGCTAACTGATCATAGTCAGCGCGCTTGGCACTAATGCCAATCAATTCGCGTACGGAAGAATTTGCACCATCGGCGGCGACTAGTAAGCGACAATTAATCGAGCGCTCTTGCTCATTCTCCAAAATGCTCACTTCAGTCGCGTCTTCACGCGCCGAAACACCCGCGATGCTTGCCGGACAGATCCAATCAACGGTGGGTTGTAACTCCAGCGACGCCTGCAATACACCGCCAAGCACCCGATTAA
>JABIUH010000021.1 GCA_018701055.1 Woeseia sp.
CATGACTTTTGCCGTCGGTTTTGTTTTCCTGGCTTACGTGCTGTTTGAGAGAATATTTTTCGATGTTGCACTTGCAGACAGGCCAGCCCTGTTGCTGAGTTCACTATTGGTTGTGTTGGGCCTGCAAATTTTTGCACTGGGTTTACTGGGCGAACTAATTATTTTCACGCATGCGCGAGACATAAAGGAATATACCATCGAGAAAGTCGTTAACTAGGCTCAGAGCTATTGTCAACTTCGCTGCTGCCTTGCAAGAATGCTCGTCGCTTGATTATGGGTGAAGCTGTGAATTTTTTGCATACGTGGGAAATGGTGGCGGGAGTGTGCTGAATTTGTTCTCGATTACCAGGAAATTTCAAAAGAGTCAGTTTCTCAGGAATGTCGCTAAATTGTCCTCCGGCAAACTTCTCGCGTTGGCAATTGCGGTCGTAGTTACGCCAATTGTTTCCAGACTCTTTTCCCCGTCCGACTACGGCGTTGCTGCATTATTCATCGCAGCCTCCACCATCGCGTCCAGCGTTCTTGCTTTGGCATATGAGCGGGCTGCAATATTTCCGAAGGATGACCAAAAAGCGAATCGGGTCGTTTATCTGGCACTTGCGGTCAGTATTGTGACTGCACTGCTAATACTTTTGTTAATTGCCGTTTGCGCGCTTATATGGCCGGATATAATCGAAGGCTCCAATTTCGGTAGTTTTCTCTGGCTGCTGCCGTTAGGCGCTTTCCTGATGTCACTAAAGGGTGTCGGTGTCGCCCTTTGTGTCCGAAGAAATGACTATACGGCGATTGCAACTGCTGACGTTGGCGAAGCGGGGATTACCGCAGCAACAAGGATCTTCTGGGGCCTTGTGATAGGTTCATCGACAGCGGGCCTCTTGACGGGTCATCTGCTGGGGCTGCTGTTTGCGACTCTTGCCTGCGGGTTTCGAAGTTTGACCTGGTTGAAGCGGGGTGGACGCCCGCCCGGACTCGGGGAAATGTGTTCGGTTGCCCGAGAATTCAAAGATTATCCTCAATTTCGTGCGCCTGCCAAAATCGCGTTCAGTGCAGCAACGAAATTGCCAGTAATAGCGTTGGGTATCATGTTTCCTGCAGAAATCGTCGGATTCTACGCAATGGGGAACAGGGCGGCCGGGCGCCCACTGCAAGCGGTCAGCAAGTCTGTCAGCAATGTATTGCTTGGAAAGACGATGAGACTACGTCATCTCGAGCAACCACTGGGCAAAAGTCTTCTGATGGTCGCCGCTGTACTCGTATTATCAGGGATTCCGGTTTTTTCCGTGATGCTATTTTTCGGCGAAGAGGTGCTGACCTGGGTTCTCGGCGCAAGATGGAGCAGTGCCGGTATATACGTGCAGATTATGGCACCGTATCTTTTCATATTTTGGATTGGATCATTTGCATCCACCGTATTTGAAACACTGAGGCTCAATAAAGTCAGACTAAAGCTCAATGTTGGCAATCTCCTGGTTCGGGTGCTCGTATTTGTTGCGTGTAGCCTCGCCGGACTCGACATCATTAAGACACTTTGGGCTTATGTGATTGCCAGTTGTTTCTACCAGGCAATAGTCTACTTTATTGCAGCCAGGGCGGTCATGAGTCATGACGCGGCTCTGATCCAAAAGAATTTTGCCGCGAGTAATCCGGTTGTAGGAGATGAATTATCGTGAACCGACCAGAACGACCACGCATCGTAGTTGGTTATGGCCGTAGCGGTACCACATGGGTGCTTGATGTTCTCGCCCAAGCCAACTCGCTGCGCCCGGTATTCGAACCCATGCACCCGGACGCGATTCCCGCGGCAGCTCCTTACGCGCACAAATACCTGGCCAGGAATGATCGGGATGACGATTTGTGCGAACTGTTGAATCGATATTTCGATAGCTATTTTCATTCAATCTGGGCCGACTATCGAATTCGTACCGGCTGGCTAAAGCCGCGATTGAGACACTTAAGATCCTGGCCCCAGGCGAAGGCATGGGTAAACCGCCTTAATCGGTCGAAAACGTATTACTTCCGATACCGGTCACAGCGACTCCGGGAGGAAAGAATAGTCAAACTAATTCGTGCAAACATGATTATTTCCTGGCTGCGGGAAAACATGGCTGCCCGCATGGTATTTATTGTCAGGCATCCTGCGGCCGTGGTTTTATCTCAGGCGGCCAGTCCGCAGTCATGGGATCCATACAGACGATTAAATCTATACAAATCCGATTCGCGGCTGTCGAATGCCATGAGTAGCCGGATGCGAGCTCTTTTGTCTCAGTCGCTTGACTCCATTGAGGCGCTTACATTGGCGTGGTGCGTTGAAAACTCAATCGCGTTTAAACAAGCAGCCGAAAGTGATGTGCCAATAATTCATTATGAAGATCTGCTGGAAAACGGTGAAGCGGAATGGCCGCGTATCCTGGCGGCCCTTGATCTTGAGATCATGCCTGACTCGGATTTGATTGCTCGACCCTCTCAGCAAACCTGGGGCGAGCAGGCGAAGGACCCGGCACTGGTTCGGCGGTATGAATCCTGGATGACACGTATTGATCCGAAAACAGCGGAAAAAATACAGGCGATTTTGGACGAAGCTTTAGTCGACGTATATAACGTCACACAGGCGCTACCGGTTGGCCGAAAATGAAGAAAATGCAGTCACATATCTGTCTTCGCGGGAAGTTCAGTCTCGGGAGTGATCGTTAGATGTTACGTGTCGCCATGATCGGTGATCATTCAGATCAGCATGGCAAGGTCGATGGCGGCGTGCAGGCGGTGACGAAATACCTTGTCAACGCAATGAAAAATATCGCTGACGCTGAACTCCATGTTATCAGCCACAGTTATGGCATTGATACTGCACAGACTATCGAAGAAGACGGCTACATGAGGTATGTATTACCGGGTAAACGCTTCGGTACGATGACCGGGTATTGGCAGAGTCAATTTCAGCTAGGAAAATTATTGAAGTCGATACGCCCGGATATTGTTCATGGTCAGGGCGTCGGTCATGACGGGATCATTGCGATGCGGAGTCCGTATCCGTCGGTTCTCACCATTCACGGAATCCTTCCCGAAGAGGCGAGTCATTTTCCGTCCGCGCGGCGCCGAGCCCGACATCGGGTTCAAAACGAGCTAAGCAAACACTACTGCATCAGAAATGCACAACATACGATCCTGATTAGTCCATACGTCGCCGACTACTGGGGCGACCTGCTCGGTGGTCAGCACTACCTGATTCCGAATCCGACCGCGCCAGGCTTCTTCGAGATCGATCGGCAGGAAGAGCGTGGCAGAATCCTGTTTGCCGGTAAAATCCGTAGCTTGAAAGGTGTCACTGACCTGGTTCGCGCCGCGGCTACTATTTCCATCAAAAGTGAGTTGAAGATTGTTCTGGCCGGTTCTCTCGAAGAAAGTGAGTATGTAAAGCTGGTCAAACATGAAGTCGACGCGGCCGGTATGGGAGGTCAGGTTGATTTCGTGGGAATCCTGGATGATTTGGCGCTTCGACAAGAACTTTCTCGCGCTGCAGTTTTAGTGTTGCCGTCTTACCAGGAAACGGCACCAATGGTAATTCAGGAAGCGATGGCGAGTGGTGTCCCGGTGATCGCGACGACTATCGGCGGCATACCTTACCAGGTAGATGACGGGGAATCGGGATTCCTATTCGATCCAGGCGATGTCGATACAATGGCCAAGCGGATAGAGACCTTGCTCTGCAACAGATCGATGCGGCAGTCTTTCAGCGCCACCGCAAAGAGTCGTGCCCTGGAGAATTACCAGGCAGACAGTGTTGCCGCCGCTACTGTCGAAATCTACAAGCAAATTATTGGAACCTGATTCTCGAATAAAGTTTACGAGTCAATAAGTTATGATTTCTTTGATCTGCGTATGGCATCGATCATCGTCAGCTCCCCGCACCTATTGTAAGTGTGTAGCGCCTTAACAGATCGGTCCCAGTCAGGTTTGAACTCCTCCGTTATCTCCTCACGGTACGCCGACTTCGATAGTTCCATAACCCGATTTATATTTAAACCGTAGCCATAGCGATGCGCGGAGTTTTGTGATGGACGATAGAGTTTGCCACCATCTCGATAAAGTGCACCAGCGGGCCTGGCATTCCTGACGTCAGAAACGATTGGATTCATCGGGTGTGGCGTCCAGTTACGACTGAGTGGAGAGTCCGCGAAAAACAGGCAAAGTTCATCCATGGACGACGCGCCTTCCAGTTCTGCAACGGTGGCAAACATCCACCAGACGCCGCCGTCCTCGATCAGCGTAGCGTCATACGCAGAAACATTTTCCATCAGGTGGCGATCGAATTCCCATTTAAATGGAAACTCCAGGCACTTGTATACTTCTATTGTTTTGTTTTCCGCGGACTCGGGAATCATATACAGATGATTCTCGAATTCGAATATAAATGGATACGAGAGATGGTAGGGGCGCTTGATAATTACTCTTGGCCATTTCACGTTTCCACATTTGTCCATTTCGATGACCGAAATATAACCCACGCCTGTCTTTAGCTCTGCCTCTTCAATGAACAGGTAGAAGACACCGTTGGCCCGGACAATGAACGGATCAGCCCAAAACTTGTCCTTTGGGGGCGCAAGTGTGTGAAAGTTGGTGAGGTCATGAAGGTCCTGATGCAAACCGAACATTAGATGCCATTTTTCGGTGTAGACCTTTCTGAGCAAATTCTGCCTGAAGCACCACCCAAAATAGCCGATCAGGGGAAGCAGGACCTTTGCATTGCTTAAGCGCACCGTTGGCTGAATAACATCACGAATTTCGTTCGATGTTTTGTGCTGGACCGCATCCGCAAAGCTCTGACTACCGTCATTGTATAATTTCCGCAATACACGCGGAACGATTGCTGCGATTTTCCAAAAGTGTTCATTCCTGGATCGGCAATGTGAAAGGTAGTCCAAACGTGAGCAGGTGAGATATGCGGACTCCGCTTGTTTCGAATTGTCTTGTCTCACCACCAGTCTCGAGGTGATACACGGTTTGCGAGTGATGAATTCCCAGAACCCTGCCGAAGCATGATTATTTCTGTTCAGATCCTGATAGTCATGTTGGAAATGCCAAAAACCGTCAGGGCACATAGACATAAGGCCCTCCGCCAGTTGTCCATCGGCGAGAGAAACGAGTACATCAATATTTTTGCCCCGTAAGTCATTGAGAAATCGGGTTTTATTATCAATCGGTTCCGACCTGTATGTCTGCGAAAGAGTGATTTGCGATACGTTTGACAGGAGTGTTGTTGCATCTTTCAGCGCGAACGCGTCTGGTGAAATCCGTGGTTTTCTGGCTTCATACTGAAGAAACCAGCGGTAGAGAAACTCGCTGGCCTTACTGTCCGTGCCGGTTCGGCCGTTTGGCTCTGCCACCAGGACCAAAGCGATTTCGGCGCAGTCTGAATCGATAATTTGTTGCAACGCTGAATGTTGCCAGGCCGGGATGTGCTTTGAGCCTAAAATCACTCCGACTCTTATCCATCGTTCTGATTTTGCTGATTTCATTTCTACGGGCTGTCTTGGTCGAAGGCCAGGTTCAATTTTGGGACTATGGAAAAACCAGGCATTGTGTTACACGGCGACTGCCTAGCGGGAGAACAATGTGTCGTACGCCGCGAGCAATTTGGGAATTTCGTGTTTCCACTCCAGCTCGTCCTGAACTCGATTACGTCCAAATCTTCCCATCCGGTCTCGAAGCGCACTATCGTCAAGTAATTGCAATATCTTGTTAGCAAAGTCTTCTTCGTTGTTATGTTCTGCGTAGAGCGATGCATCCAACGCTGATCGTCGGCCTTCGTCAAGATCATATTGAACGATCGGTTTGGCCAGCGACATGTACTCCATAATCTTATTCATCGTAGACTTGTTATTCATCTCACTGGGCACATCCGGATTGACGCAGACCTCCGCGGTATTCAAGACCTCCAGCAAGGTCTGATCGTCTACTCTGCCAGTGAAAGTAACATGATCGGATACGTCAAGTTCTTGTGCATAATTCTTAAGCTTTGCCAGTTCAGTTCCGCCCCCAACCAGGCAAAAATGTATATCGTCACGGCCACGATCAAATACGATCGTGCGAACTATGCGTAAAAGATGATCGAGCCCCTCCTGGGCACCCATAACACCGACGTAACCAACAAGATATTTCCTGCCACACTTGTACCTGGCTGCAGGTGGAAGAATCTGCAGTCGAGTCAAGTCCGGCCCGCTCCTGACCACGAAGACCTTTTCCGGAGGCATCTTTCCCCGCGAGATTGCGATTTCCCGATACGACTCGTTTGTGGCGATTGACACATCAGCAAGACGGAATGTGAGCCTTTCCCACATGAGCATCATCTTGTAGAAGAAGTCCTTCCGGCCAAACTTCGCTTCGTAAAGTTCCGGGGTAATGTCGTGATGGTCAAACAGGAATCGCTTGCCGAACAATCTGAAGAATCCAGCGACAATGAAGATATTGTCCGGTGGATTACACGCATGAATCACATCGAATCCGTGCTTGAAGGCAATTTTCAGAGCGAGAAAGAACTCGAACGTCAGCGCGGCGGAGTATTCCAGCAGGTAACCAAAAGCGCCGTTTGCTTCTGGTGGAAGCCAATGGCGATATATGTGAACGCCATCCAGGTGCTGGTATGAATCCTCATAGCCCTTTCCTTTTGGGCAGATGATTGCGACCTGGTAGCCGTTCTTGTGGAGAGTAGTTGCTTCCTGCCATACCCTTCGATCAAACGGGCTGGGAAGATTTTCAACGATAATGAGGACGCGGCGGCAATTACCACGCGATGCCATCGTAGCCCCTTTCTCTCGGAATCGAACCGGATATCCTGACAAGATCCACCACATGTTTATCCGTCGCCAATCCTTCAATTGCTGCCGAGAATTCAGCTGCCGAGTTACCTATGATGATAGTCTCGCCGTGGTTGATCACCTGGTCTATGTCGGCGACTAGCAGATTTGAAATATGCGG
>JABIUH010000392.1 GCA_018701055.1 Woeseia sp.
AAATCCCCGCCCGCCTGCGAGAAAAAATTCGTCTTAACAAGGCAAACTACGCCGACATCTTCGTCGCCTACGCTGATTGCGGCACGGGCGGAGAAATAGACAAAATCATTGAGGAGGAAGGCATCAAGCGGCTTCCCGGCGCACATTGCTATCAGTTTTTTGCAGGCGAAGCGCGTTTCACTGAAATCGCGGATGAAGAACCCGGCACGCTCTATCTGACAGATTTCCTCGCACAGCATTTCGATCAATTCGTCACCAAGCCATTAAAACTGGTCGAGCACCCTGAACTGCGCGATGCTTATTTTGGCAATTATCGACGCGTGGTATACCTGTCACAAACCGATAACGAAGACCTGATGCTCGCTGCGAAAAAAGCGGCGAAAAAACTCGGTCTTGCCTTCGAGCATGTCAGCTGCGGCTACGGTGAACTGAAAACCAGTCTGCAGACAGTCGCTCTGCAAAGAGATATTGGTCTAAGCAACAAACGTACACTTCACGATCACGTCGCGGCAACTGAGAAATAATCATGCATCGAATGCGACGATGGTCGGTGCGTAATGCCCGCTGGCTGAAAAAACTGTATCACGGCATTGAGAATGCACTCACGTTGTGTCATCCATTGTTCGAACGAGTCGGCTACCAGCGGCTTGATAAGTCATTTCTGGCAATCGAAAAAGTGACCAAAGGCTTATTGATTGATTCGCAAAGTTGCGGCCAGTGTATCGTTGGTTTCACCGGTTTATCCTGCCCGATGAATTGCCCCAAAACGATGCGTAATGGCCCCTGTGGCGGTGTGCGCGCCGACGGCAAATGTGAGGTAAAGCCTGAGATGGACTGTGTGTGGGTGATGGCCTGGGAAGGCAATCAGCAATTGGGTGAGAAAGAATACCCCATTCAGTTCGTACAACCTGCACTGAACAATCAACTAATTGGGACATCGGCCTGGCTAAGAGAAGTTCGCAATCGCAAGGCGGTCGACAATGAAATTTGACGACGAACCTCTGGTCCCCGGCGAGAATCTACCCGTTCGCCCAGGCCATGATTCTCCAGGACGACTGGAGCGTGTGTTACGTGCGGGCGCGTTTGTCGTTACGGCAGAGATCGCGCCACCCGATTCTGCGGATCCTGAAGAAGTGTACGCACGGGCTGCCTTGTTCGACGGCTACGTTGATGCAATCAACGCGACCGATGGTTCGGGCGCCCACTGTCATATGTCCAGCGTGGGCATGTGTTCCTTGCTGACTCGCCGCGGTTACGCAATGGTCATGCAGGTCTCTGCACGCGACCGAAATCGCATTGCGATTCAGGGTGACGTGCTCGGCGCGTCCGCGATGGGTGTGTCGAGCATTTTATGTCTGACAGGGGATAGTGTCGGCGTTGGAGATCACCCTGAAGCGAAGCCGGTCTTTGATCTGGACTGTATGTCGATGCTTAACATGGTCCGTGACATGCGCGACAAGGAACATTTTTTAAGTGGTCGCAAAATCACCAGCCCACCGCGAGTTTTCCTCGGCGCAGCGGCAAATCCGTTTGGACCACCGCTGGACTACCGCCCACTAAGGCTTGCCAAGAAAGTTGCCGCCGGCGCACAATTTGTACAAACACAGTATTGTTTCGATATCGAAATTTTCAGAAACTACATGTCCGTCATTAGAGATATGGGCATTCATGAAAAGGTCTTTATGCTCGTTGGAGTAGGTCCGTTGGCGTCAGCAAAATCCGCTGAATGGATTCGCTCAAATGTACCCGGAGTACACATTCCGGATCATATAATTCGACGTTTGGCGGGTGCGGACAATCAGAAAGACGAGGGCGTCAATGTCTGCGTCGACATGACCCAGCAAATTAAAGAAATTGAAGGTGTTCATGGTGTGCACATCATGGCTTTCAAACAGGAACATCGAGTGGCCGAAATTGTTACGCGCTCGGGCGTGCTCGCGGGTCGGGAGCTTTGGCGCCCGGGTATCGCTCGGGACGTAGATCCTGCAACTCACTAAATAGATGTAGTAACGACGCAAGTGCGTCACTAGGAGATCACAGTAATGACAGAAACCGTCATCAGTTCAGCCACTAAGGAAGTGCGTATCGGATTCGACCGCCCTTTCGTTGTCATCGGCGAAAGAATTAACCCAACCGGCCGTAAGCTGCTAGCCGAAGAAATGAAGAATGGCGATTTCAGTCGTGTTGAATCGGACGCGCTCGCTCAGGTAGCCGCTGGCGCACACATGTTGGATGTTAATGCCGGCATACCGCTGGCAGATGAACCGGCCATTCTAGCTAAAGCGATTCAACTGGTTCAGTCGATTACTGACGTGCCATTGTCGATTGATTCGTCAATTGTACTCGCACTGGAATCCGGCTTATCCGTGTACCAGGGAAAGGCGCTGGTTAATTCCGTTACGGGTGAGGACGAAGTGCTCGAAGTGGTTTTGCCACTGGTCGCCAAATACGGCGCCGCAGTTGTCGCGATTTCGAATGATGAAACCGGCATTTCTGAAGATCCAAATGTCCGCTTCGAAGTAGCGAAAAAAATCGTACAAAGAGCCGCCGACTACGGCATTCCACATGAAGATGTTGTCGTCGACCCGCTCGTTATGCCGATAGGCGCTATCAACTCTGCAGGCAAGCAGGTGATGCATCTTGTGCGGCGCTTGCGAGAAGAGCTGAAGGTCAATACAACTTGTGGTGCATCAAACGTCAGCTTTGGCTTGCCCAACCGAAACGGCATTAATAGCGCGTTTTTGACGATGGCAATTTCGGCGGGCATGACCTCAGCAATCACGAGCCCTTTGCACCCGGAAACTATGCAGGCGGTTCTCGGTGCCGACGTGATGATGGGCAATGACCCTAATTGTAAGAATTGGATTAGACAGTACCGCGCTCCGTCAGCTGAGGGTGAGGGCCGTGGTGGTCGCAAACGCCGCCGTGGTTCGGTCTAAGTAAGCGAACATAGAGCAATGCACAAAAAGGTTTCATTTGCGGCGATGGAAGACGGCACTCAGGAAGATTACGACCTGTTGGGCACCTTTCATGAAGCTTCCGACGCAGACTATGCGGATCGCGTATTGGGGTGGTTGAAAGCGCTGGAGGGCGATTCCCCGTACCAGATCAGCAGGCTCGAGCATTGTCTGCAAACGGCCACTCGCGCGGAAAATGATGGCGCGGACGACGAGACTATCGTGTGCGCATTACTGCACGATATTGGAGATCACATCGCGCCGGGCAATCATTCGCAGATCGCAGCGGCAATGCTTGCGCCTTTTGTTAGCGAAAAGAACCTCTGGATCGTCAAACACCACGGTCTGTTTCAGGGCTACTACTACTTTCACTTCACGGGCGAGGATCGACACGCGCGCGAACGCTACAAAGATCATCCTTACTATCAGGACTGCGTTGATTTTTGTGCCAACTGGGATCAACCATCATTCGATCCGAATTTTGAAACCAAACCGCTAGCGCATTTCGAACCGAGGCTACGAGCACTGTTCGACAAGAAGCCGGGCGCGTACTATTAACGACGAATTACAGGAATGATGGAATGAAAACGGAAGCCAAGGTTGTTGTCATTGGTGGCGG
>JABIUH010000376.1 GCA_018701055.1 Woeseia sp.
ATTCGATTTCCGGGAACGACGCCCAGATCCGAAACTAAAATATTGGCAATACGATTTATGTTGGCCGCGAGTTGCGTGTAGGTCCACGCTTCGTCCTGACCGAGAATTGCCATTCTATCGGCATGACCTGCGTCAACCTGCCGATCCACCAACTCGACCGCGCAGTTGAGTTGCGGCGGATACTGAGTCGCGGGCAAATCAAATGTTAGTTCCGGCCAGTCTGCCTTGTCCGGCAAGTTGTCACGCGTGAATGTGTCGAGATGAGCTGATGGATGCACTAGAATTTACCTAAGTAACTGAGTGAGTCGCAACATATTTGTCGTCTTCATAAGTACGTGACGTCAAGATGTCTTCAAGTATTTCCACAACATCGTAAACGTCGGTATAACGCATAAAGAGCGGAGAAAAGCCGAAACGAATATTGTCCGGCGCCCGAAAATCTCCGATGACACCGCGTTCAACCAGGTTCTGCATGATTGCGTAACCAGACTCGTGTGCATAAGAAATATGTGCACCCCGTTCTGCCGCGATCAGCGGTGACCGAATCTCAAGCACCTCTCCAACACTGCACTCCTCGATGAGTTGTTGAAATAGATTGCTAAGTGCTTTGGACTTCTCAAACATTGCATCGCGATCAGCCGTCAACATAACGTCGACGCCGGCCTCGAGCCCTGTCGCCCCTAAGACGCCGGTTGTACCGCAAAGCAGCCGGCGAATGTCTCCGGCCGGCGTAAAGTCATCAGTAAACTCAAACGGATTCGCGTGACCAAACCAGCCACTTAATGGTTGTCGCATGGCGGCGTGATGTCGATTTGCCGCGTAGATAAATGCAGGAGCACCTGGGCCTCCGTTGAGATGTTTGTAACCGCAGCCAACCGCAAAATCGGCATTACTTGCCGTGAGATCCGTAGCGATCGCGCCAACCGAATGACTAAGGTCCCACACGACGAGCGCACCGGCGTCGTGGGCGATCTGCGTTATCTCAGCCATCGGAAATATTTCGGCGGAGACATAGTGAACATGCGTGAGAACGACGACTGCCGTATCGGCGTTGATCGCATTGATAACGTCGCTTCGAGCTCGAATGTCGACTTCGTACTTATCTTGTGTAAATCGAGACAAGCCATCAAGCACATAGAGATCAGTGGGAAAGTTACCGGCCTCTGACACAATCTTGGTGCGCCCCGACTGCAAACTCAAGGCAGCGGCTACCGCCTTAAAAAGATTAACCGAGGTACTATCGCAAACGACCGTTTCCCCTGGCTCGGCCCCGATCAATTGGCCAATCTTGTCGCCGAGCCGCCAGGGCAAGTCATACCACCCCGCAGTATTCCAGCCACGAATAAGCTTTTTACCCCATTCGTCAGAAACCGCTCGGGACAGTTTCTCCTGTGCAAGCGCGGTGAGTGGCCCGAGCGAATTTCCGTTCATATACAACAGGTTGTCGGGAATTAGAAATTGGTCGCGAAGCGTCGCCAGAGGATCTGCACGGTCGAGGTCACAGAGTGCACTCCGCTGAATAGAGGCCTCGGCGAGTTTTTTGTTTTTCATTTTTTTTAAATCGGTGCGGGCGAGGCTCGATTATTTCACAATTATGCTCGCCAAGCTGACAGTCCATGCCAAAGCATCGATTTAGCTAGAAAACCTCTGGTTAGCCATTGCGCTCATCGATGACCCGTACCGCCTTTCCTTCAGAACGCGCGACCGAATTCGGTTCGCCCACATCAATAGTCGCGCTTATGCCGACATAATCCTTGACGGCCTTGCCCAGTTGAGCGGCGAGTACAGCAGCATCGGCGCCTACAGCGGCAACCGATTTTTCGACCTGAATTCTGACCACGTCCAGTTGGCCCTCTCTGGATACATGAATCTGGTAGTGCGGCGCAAGCTCATCGAGGGCTAAAACCCTTTCTTCGATTTGCGTCGGAAATACATTCACGCCGCGAATAATGAGCATGTCATCGCTTCGGCCGGTGATTTTCCCCATACGACGCATTGTGCGCGCGGTACCCGGCAGTAACCGGGTCAGATCACGCGTACGGTAGCGAATAATTGGCAAGGCTTCTTTCGTCAAGGACGTAAAAACGAGTTCGCCCAACTCACCGTCCGGAACAGGCTCGCCAGTCTCGGGATTGATGATCTCGGGATAGAAGTGATCTTCCCAAACCGTCGGTCCATCTTTGGTTTCGATACACTCACTCGCAACGCCGGGACCTATGACCTCTGAAAGGCCATAAATGTCGACCGCGTCGAGACCACATCGAGTTTCAATTTCCGCCCGCATGCCCTCACCCCAGGGCTCTGCACCGAAAATACCGACCGCCAACGATGACTCAGCAGGATCAAGCCCCTGACGTTCAAACTCATCGGCAATATTCAGCATGTAGGAAGGCGTTACCATAATGATGTCTGGCTTGAAGTCGTTGATCAGTTGTACTTGCTTCGGTGTTTGCCCACCAGACATTGGAATGACAACACAGCCGAGTTTTTCCGCACCATAGTGCGCGCCCAACCCACCCGTAAATAGCCCATATCCGTAGGCGACATGTACAGTGTCGCCAGCCTCGCCGCCTGCCGCACGGATCGAACGTGCAACCACTGTCGCCCAAACATCAATGTCATTTTTCGTATAACCAACTACAGTCGGTTTTCCTGTCGTGCCGCTCGAGGCGTGCACCCTGACAACATCCACCTTCGGAACGGCAAACATGCCGAACGGATAACTCTGCCGTAGATCATCTTTGACTGTAAACGGAAAGTGCCGTAAATCTGCGAGCGTTCTCAGATCTGCTGGAGTAACACCAGCCGCGTCGCACTTGGCACGGTACGGACTCGAATTTTCATACGCGTGTCCGATTGACCACTGCATGCGCTCGAGTTGCAGCGCCCGTAGTTCATCGACGCTCGCCTTCTCGATTGGTTCCAGCGCAGCCTCATCTGCAATTCGCTTTACCACCGACCCTCCCGTACTAGTGCCTGTCCAAAATAGGACTATTCTGGACAGGCACTAATAGGCCAAATTCACTTCGCTTCGTTTATGTTTGGCGACATCCTGGGGATAAAACCAAACACGCTTACGTCCAAATTCCTTGTACATTTCAAACTGGTCGGAATAATGCTCTCCTTTATTCCCAGCCACATCAATAAACGCGCTTTGCCCCGGCGCCACGACTTCCCAGGCAACAATTTCGTCACGTTGCATGACGATCATGTTGTTTTCAGTGCCTCTATTCTGCTCAATTGGAAGTACGAGTCGTTCGTCATTGCCGGCCTGCGGCACGCCGAGAAAATTTCGCGTCGAGAAGGG
>JABIUH010000355.1 GCA_018701055.1 Woeseia sp.
GCGAATAGATACGGGGTGTCTGCCGGTACGTAAGTTAGTATTTCGCTGTCCGATGCAATATTGCCAGCATCATCTGAGTCACTACAGGCGACCAGTAAAAACAGACACGAAGCCGCAGCTACGAATGCGACACGAAGTGAAGAAATAGACATGTTTAGTTTCCAGCTATATTTGGCGCAAGGCTATTGCTTTGCCCAGTGGTTGTCATTGCCCTAACTCACAAAAGTCCAGAAAATTGCAATGTTAGCGGCAGCCCATGCATCTGTAGTGCACGACGCCAAGTGCACAACCTCTCAATTATCGCTCGGCAGAAATTTCTGGTCCACTTTTAAGGGTTGTATTGCAAGAATAGGGACTCTAACCTGCCCAAATGCAAAATATTAATGAAGCGGGCGAGCGCAACTTTGACATCATCGTTTGGGGTGCCAGCGGTTTTACCGGCCGTTTGGTAATGGAATATCTGCTCGAACGCTATCCGCAAGGGGGTGATATTCGCTGGGCCATCGCGGGCCGTAATGAGCAAAAACTCAAACAAGTACTGAGCGAATATCTTAATGATGGCCCTGCCCCACCGATCCTGGTTGCTAACAGCCATGATGACGAATCCCTCGACCGACTGACGCGCGACACCAAAGTTGTCCTGACAACTGTTGGTCCATATGCCCAATACGGCAGCGAATTGGTTGCCGCTTGTGTGCGTAATGGCACGCATTATTGCGATCTCTGTGGTGAGGTCCAATGGATGCGCAAGATGATCGACCGGTATCAGTCAGATGCTGAGGCCACGGGCGCACGCATTGTGATGAGTTGTGGTTTCGATTCAATTCCGTCTGATTTTGGTGTTTGGGCCCTACAGCGTGAGGCTGTGAGCCGCCGCGACCAAGCTTGTAAACGGGTAACCCTCCTGGTGCGCGCGATGCAAGGCGGCGCTAGTGGCGGTACATTTGCAAGTCTCTTAAACGCCCTTGATGAAGGGCAAAAAGATAGCTCAGTCGCCAAGATCCTCATGGATCCCTACGCACTGAATCCGGCAGGCACCCCTCGCGGCATGGATAAAAGAGATCAATCCGGCGCAGAGTTCAACAAAGCCTTAGGCATCTGGACGGCTCCCTTTGTGATGGCCGGCGTGAATACTCGCGTTGTCCGCCGGACGCATGCCCTCGCCGGTCTGCCCTATGGCGAAGACTTCCGATATCACGAGGCAACAATCATTGGCAGAGGATTTATGGGCCGCATAAGAGCGTCACTGATGAGCGTGGCGCTTAAAGTGTTTTTTATTGCCAGTGCGATCTCTTTCACCCGCCAATATGTCGTGAAGAAACTATTGCCAAGCCCAGGCGAGGGCCCGTCCTGTCATGAGCGCGAAAACGGCTATTTCAATTTGTTAGTTGTCGGTCAACACGATGACGGCGAAATTCTGCGCCTCAGGGTTAAAGGTGATCGTGACCCTGGTTATGGGTCCACCAGCAAGATGCTCACAGAAAGCGCGATTTGTCTTGCGAAAGACGATCTCGACGTCGGCGGCGGATGCTGGACACCGGTTTCGGCGATGGGCGCATCACTGTTCGAGCGTCTTAAGGCTAATGCAGGCTTGAGCTTTGAATTAGAAGAGAATCGATCCTAGCGCGGACATCTCATTAATAGTCCGGGCTAATGACTCGATCGATCGTAACGTTCGCCCGCCTCAATTGATATTGGCAACCGATTACGTGGCGACGCGACCGGACAGGTAGCAAAATCATTGTAAGCGCATGGTGGGCTATGGGCCGTATTGAAGTCGAGGACGAACGCTTCATTTGATTCCGGCGCTTGCGTGTACAAAAACCGCCCGGCAGGATAAGTCCGACCTCTGTTCGTGGTATCTCCGAACACCAGAAACAGCTCCTTTCCGGCTGTATAAGCTTCCAATTCGAATAGCTCATCTCCGAGCGTGAATATCACCACACCGGGCGACGTTGGGTTGTATTCCAACCCCGGTATGACCGTGTTGACGCGAATAACCCTCGGCTCGGCATAGCGATGCAGCGTTGCGGTCACTCGCAGACCCTTCTCTATCGGAAAATAATCAATCGGCGCAAAATCAGTGAGCGCGGGATGATTCGAATCCCGTAATCGAACCCCAAATTGATTCACTCTGCGAATGATGCTCCAAGAAAAGTTCTTATACGTCACAACGTCGGGTCGGTTGCTCGTATCATCCCTTA
>JABIUH010000020.1 GCA_018701055.1 Woeseia sp.
CGCCTACCGCCTTGATCGGCATTTCGAGGATATCAGCCGCCGATTCAAAGACACCAGGCACTTTAACGGGAAAGCGGCCTTCATCAGTGTGCAATGCTCCGGCTGCAACCAGGCGATTATTACGATCGACCAGTGACAATATTTGCGCCTGGTCCAAGCTGTAACTCTCCATCGCCAAAGGATTGACGATAACTTCCATTAATTCTTCGCGAACACCGACCAAGGTTACTTCCATTACCCCGGTCACGCCCTCAATTTTTTCCTTCAGATCGCGAGCGATCATCGTAAGCGTGCGCTCCGGAACCTCGCCAGCGAGGTTAAGAACCAGCATTGGGTCAAACCGCGAAAATTTTATTTCGGTTACGGATGGTTCTTCTGTTTCACGAGGTAGTTTTGCTTTCGCCGCATCTGACTTTGCTCGAACGTCTTGCAGAGCAGGTTCAACGTTGGTGCCGGCGTCAAATTTAATCGTAACGTTGGCACCTCCCTCGTAAGCGCTAGCGGTTATTTCCTCAATGCCCTCGATCGTTCGGAGTTCTTGCTCCATCGGACGAATTAACAGCCGTTCTGCATCTTCCGGTGAAATTCCGTCGTGCGTCATGCTGACGTAGATCATCGGAATATTAATATCCGGTTCTGCTTCCTTGGGCACGTTAATGTAGGTGACGACGCCCGCAATAATTATTGTTACGAGCGACATAATGACCGTTCGCGAGCGTTTCATCGCTGTATCGATAACTTGCATTACTATTGACCGCGCTCGTCGGCTTTTTTCGCAACTGCAGTATCGACTTCGACTTCAGTCACCGCATTGACGATCGAACCGGCATTCACGAAGCCCTGGCCGACAGTGATAATCGAGGTAGAGTGCGGTAAGCCTGCCATCCAAACACCATCACTCGAAGACATTGCGATATCGGCGCGATGAAATTCGACCTGGCCTATCTCATTGACCGTTTTGATGCCCAGATTGCCGTCGTCATCCAGCGTGAGGAGTGACGGAGATATTTTGTGCGCGAACACCGTCTCGGCCGGAATGAGCAGCTCCGCGGTCATCCCACCTCGATAATTGCCGGCGGAATTGTCAATTTTCAACTCAACGACAAAGGTCCGAGTCGCTCCGTCAGCAACTGGCGCAACGTACCGGATGATGCCACTTACCGTTTCACCAGTTGCGAGCTTCGCCTGCGCAGAAGCTCCTTTTTGTACACTATGAGCATCGAACTCTGAAACATTGGCGCTAATAATTAAGGTCCGATCGTCAACGAAATTCGCAACCGGATCTCCACGTTGCAAATAGTCGCCAACCTCGACCATGCGATCTTGCAGCGCGCCATCGAATGGCGCTCGAATCGTCATGTTTCGAATATCAATTTCCGCTCGTGCTAGTTCCGCTCTCGCGGTTTCCAGCAGGGCCGCCGCTTCCTGTAGTTGGGCTTCAGAAACATAGCTCTTATCCTTCAGCTGTTCGCGCGCATCGAATTCGAGTTCCCGTTGTTTAACGATAGCGACGGCTTGTGCTAGGCGCGCTTTTCGATCGCTTTCTTCAAGTCGGACGATCAGTTGCCCTCGATTAAGACGCTCGCCACGTTCTATGCCGATGGCAACAACACGTCCGTCTGTTTCTGCGTTGAGTTCAACAATACGTGCGGGTGCGGTGCTGCCATTGACTGAAATGGTGCGAGTCACTTCTTCCGCCGTTAAGCTCCGGACACGAACGCTCGTCAGCATCGTTTCTGCTTGTGACGAATCTGTGCTGGTCACCGTTTCCGTCGCCGTTTCCCGTTCAAGGGATCCGCTCAGCAGCCAAATGGATATACCAACCGCGATACTGGCCGAAATCAGCCAGGATTTATACTTTTCAAGTTTGCCCAAATTCATCTGTGTTGCCTTCAATAAAAATTCTGTAATGCCGTGTTCAAGATCCAACAGCCGCTAAAACTTATTCTTCATTGGTCAACATGTCGCGATTGTCATTTATATAAGAAGTGAGCGAAGCCGCTACAAAATGCCCGAATCCCGCAACGAAGCGCGTGCCTTTGGGCATTGGCCCATCTACATTTGTTGGCAGCTCATCAATGATCAGCATCAGCTCGTTTAGTTCGTGGATTTTGTTGTCAATGACTTCATTGATCTGCTCATCGCTCATTAAGTGTGCAAAACACATCATTGCGAGGAATTCGGATCTGACCCGGTGTGTTGGATTCGGATTGGCGAGCGCTTTGTCCAGCGCGTCTCGTCCGTTTGAAGTAATGCTGTAGACCTTGCGATCCGGCTTACCTTCTTGCGGAATCTCTTCGAACTCGACGAGGCCGTCCCGGGCTAAAGTCGCAAGTGCCGGGTAAATCGACCCGTATCCCGCTGGAAAAAAATGGCCAAAAGTGGATTCAAAACATTTCTTCATGTCATAGCCGGACGCAGGTCCGTCTGTGAGCATTCCGAGGCACACTGTTTTCACATCCATTTTAATTTCATCCTCCGGCGAGAACCGGCCATATATCGAGGCGATGCATAGTATCAGTGTGATATATAAATACTAGTAAAGTTCGATTGGTTTTCGACTTAAATGAAAAATGTTTTTAAAAACAACATGGTAGTGGACTATGGTTAGCGAATAGGGGAGTAAATTAGCGGTAGTTGAGCCAAATTTCACAAATTCGTGGAAAAGTCGATAAGGCGATGAGCCTATCGATCGGCTGAAATGCTGGCTACTGAGGGGGCTTTTGCTGTCGACGGCAACCGCTAAAGGTCACAAAAAATACTGCGACAGATATGTATTCATCATGCGGTTTTCAGGGTCGAACTGACGTCGGATTTTGCGAAAGAAATCGAAGCGCGAACCAAATACTTGCGCTGGATAATCGCTCGCGACTTCGCGGGTTTGATTGAACAACGGTGAGCCGCCCCAGTGGCGCGCGAAATCGCCAAAATCAATTGCGAAATTATCCCATCCCTTTGCCTGAGTAGAGATGGCGCGCAACGCAATCATGGGCTCATCATAACTTGGTGACAATAGTGCACTTGGGTCGTGGTCTATCCGAAATCCGACCGTTGGCATGTCGCAGCGAAAGCCGGATTCTTCTCGGATTCGAAGGCAAAACTCTCGGTACGCTTGCACAACGATCGCGAAATCGGCAGCTGGAAAAAATCAGGTTGAGTAATGAAGTCCGCCGCTGTTGGTTTTGTCTTTGGAGTGATTAATCTGCGCCGTTGAATTGCAACCCGAATTGACCAAACGATTGTTAACCATGCCTTGAGTCATTTCGCTGACTTCATCAATAATTCGATATCGCACACCGGATATCGGGACAACGCGACTAATAGACTTCGCCATTTGCGGCAGAATCATACTCTCGCTCCAGTCTTTTATTTTCCATGGGATGTGATGATTTTTGGTCAAATTTTCACTCCCCCGTCGAATGTCGAGATACACATGATCGCGAAACGGCAAAAGGAAAAACTTAAGTCCGACATCGATGTTGGCAAGCCTCTCTGCGACCGCACTGAATTGCTCGAAGGAGCATTTACGATGCGAGACCGCAAACGTTCGCATGGGGCGTACGCGTAGCTTTATTTCATAGATGACACCCAGCATTCCGTAGCTCAGGCGAAACGCATGCAAGAGGTTTTTCTGCTCAGCACGTATTCCTATCGCTTTGCCGGTGGGTGTAATTATTTTCAAGCTGTCGACTTGCGATGCAAAGAAACCGCCACCATCGCCAAAATTCAGACCAATACATCCGCCGGCGACCACGCCGCCGACAGTGCGACTCATCAAGTCATGTCCTCCCGAAAGCTCGAGTTCATACTCCGCAGGTTCTTGTGCCAGATCGCCAATGCGCACGCCTGGTTGCACGGTCACCGTAAATCCAAATTGGTCGATGTTGATAATCCGGTCAAGACCGGAGAGATCGATTTGAGTTCCAACCGAGGCGGTACAGTCTGTCGCTGAACTATTGGCGCCGAAGGGTCGAAACGGCGGCGAGAACTGCGACTCGGTGGCGAGCGCGTTTTTTATATCCATCACTCGCGTGGGTTTCAGGACTGCTGGTCCTGTTTGTCTTGCGCGGTGATACCGACCTGACTGGCGCAGTTGTGCGGCACTAATTGACATCTGTTCTCCAAATCGCATGGACGAATTCGATGTTTAAGCAAGGAAACCAGGAGGTTTAACCACAGGAATCTTTAACAGACGGTTGCTTGGCGAGTGCCAGAAGAACGCGATCTCGATTGAGATTATTTTTGTTCGGCAACCCCGCTGTCATTAGGTTTCCCCTTAGACCGGTGGTTTTGCGACCCTTCCTTTCGAAAGGTGTGCCCTTGTCAAACTAGCGCTTATCGTGGCACAGCGAATTTGGGCGTGTCAACGAGGCTAATTTTCGGGACGGGATTAAGCGGGCAATTAGACGTAGAATACGCGTTCATGTGAGGCTATGACTTGCTTTGTGGCATTGTAGCGAGCGCCAAAATAATTTGGCCGTACATCGAGATCCCTTGACATAATTTTGGCGCGACGTGCGATAGGCAAACCCACTAGAAAAGAAAGGTTGTAAATCCAATGCGATGGCGAGGCGGAAGAAGAAGTAAAAACATTGTTGATTGGCGTGGTCCGGGTCCTGGCCGAAAAATAGCTGGCGGTGGAGTTGGCACCATCGCGTCCCACTCTTTTGCGCATGGCCGTTCGGCGCAACGAGTGCGGTGGTTTAAGGTTGGATTCGAGGAAGACAATCCTGATCGTTGCGATACGTTCAGCGCCACCTCGCTGTAGAGGCTCCCTGGGAATTCTGATCTTGTCGCTCTAGGCCGAGCCCGCTAAGCTCGTGCACTAACTATTCAAGAAGGACACGTACAACATGCTTCAGCAGTTTCCACCAATGGGCGTATACGAAACGCTATTCAAGTTCGCCGACGCAACCGCAAAATATATGGGCGACCCCGGAACCCACCCCTGGGCGCAGGGTTACCCCCTAACCACCCAGCTGCCTGGTGGGCCCGCATTGCCGGAAAACATCAGTCTCAAGTCAACGGATCTCAAATACCCAAAAGCTACGGGCGAACTCGAGTTGCGTGAGCGAATTGCTGCGTACTACAACGATCATTACAACGCCGGCATATCACCTGATCACGTCGCGGTATTTGGAGGCGGCCGACCCGGCATTCTTGCCACGCTGGCGTTTCTGGAAGCCGACGTCGGCGTCGCAGTAGAGGAAACCGAATACACGCCGTACTACGACATGTTGAAAATACTCAACCGGAACGTGCATCTGATTCCGAGCAACACTGAGAATCGGTTTCGACCTGATGCGTCTGACTACGATATATCTCCACCGGGACAGACCGAGCGCTTGTTTCTCGTCAAAAGTAATCCGTGCAACCCGACGGGGGTCATGACCGGCGGCGATGCATTGAAGGGCTTAGTGGAAAAATTTTCGCAGCCTGGTCATGGTGCGTTGTTCGATGAGGCTTACGAATTTTACTGTGATCCGGAACCGGAAAGCGCGCTCAAGTACATTGACGATATCGACAATACGGATATTTTTGTTGTCGGTGCAGCGACAAAGGGTTTGCAGGTTCCCGGCATGCGCACAGGCTGGGTCATTGCTGCTGAGCGGCATATCGAAATATTTCGCAATTACTCCTCGTTCGGTATGGGTGGAATTTCCCGACCATCACAATTGTATGTCGCCGATTTATTGGAGCCTGCGCGAGTCAGTCAGGCAAAGAATGCGGTCAATCAATTTTTTACTTCGCAGCGAAATCGTTACGCATCGGGATTGAAAGAGCTTGGCTTTGAGTTATTCACGGGAACTGGCGGTTTCTATCATTGGGGTCGATTACCAGGCGAACTTTCAGCGGATGACTTTAACGGACGATTATTCGAACACGAAGCTGGAATTCTTCCGGGCGTACTTTGTGACATGGCGCGTCGCACAGGTGAAAGCGGTCCAATGCATCGATTTATTCGGTTCTCATTCGGGCCATTGAGCGCGGATTCATACGACAACGACATGGAGATCATGTCCAAGTGTGTTTGAGATTCGGTTCCGATGCCGGACGAGATTTCTTGTCCACTCAAGACCCGCAGGAACAGGGTTTGGAATTGTCAGATGCTCGGAATGAGTCCGTCTTACGGCGTGCACCCGACAATGGCTTAGTTCGACAAACACTTCATTCAATAAGATTTTTCTTTTTTAAGGACTCGCTATGAATCGCGAACGACTACCTGCGGATATCGTACTCGCCGCCAATCGTATTAATCCACATATTCGCGAAACTCCGTTGGACGAGTCGCCCTATTTTAGTGAGTTAACCGGCGCCAACGTTTATATGAAGCTTGAGAACCTGCAGCACACGGGTTCGTTCAAATTACGCGGTGCATTCAATAAGGTTTTGTCCTTGACGCCGGAGCAACGTCTGCCTGGCTGCGTGACAGCGTCTAGCGGAAATCACGGAGCAGCAATTGCCTTCGCAATGAAAAAACTTGGTGTCACTGGCGTTATTTTTGTTCCGGAGCAAACATCCTCCGTAAAAGTTGATGCGATCAAGCGTGCTGGCGGTGATGTGCGTTTCTTTGGAACAGACGGACTCGATACTGAGACGCATGCACGCGAATATGCCGAAGAAAATGACATGGTCTTTTTGTCCCCATACAACGATGCTGATGTGATCGCCGGACAGGGAACCGTTAGTGTTGAACTAGTTAAGCAGTTGTCACAAATTGATGCTGTGTTCGTCGCGGTCGGTGGCGGTGGCCTGATTAGCGGGGTAGGGAGCTTCATCAAGTCGGTGAACCCGGCTGTTGAGGTAGTGTCGTGTCAGCCTGCCGCTTCGGCTGTGATGACCGAGTCGGTAAAGGCCGGGAAAATTCTCGATCTTCCTAGTGATCCAACGTTATCGGACGGTACCGCAGGTGGGATCGAAGCG
>JABIUH010000044.1 GCA_018701055.1 Woeseia sp.
ACCGATAACACCGTCCATAGCCTCCGCGGCAGACGTATCAATGTTCGTTACTTTGCCGTGCGCCATCGGGCTGGTCAGCATGCGCGCGTAAACCATGCCATCGACGCGAAAATCTTCGGCGTATTTTGCTTTGCCTGTTACCTTGCCGATGACATCAGGCGGCGTAAAGTCTTTACCGACCAGTCTGTAGTCGCTCATGATTCTTGTCCTGATGCGCGCATGATGCCGTTTAGGTAGTGGTCATATGCACCACAGCGACATAGGTTGCCTGACATTGCATGGCGAACTTCTTCTCGCGTCGGTTTTGGGTTTTCCTCGAGCAAGGCAACTGCAGACATCACCTGGCCGGGTGTGCAAAACCCACACTGCGGACTAAGTTCATCGATAAATGCCTGCTGCACCGGGTGCAGCGTGCCGTCTGCCGCTTGCACCCCCTCAACGGTCTTAACCGCACGCGTTCGCACGCTGTGAGTTAGCGTTGAGCAGGAGTAATTGGTGATGCCGTCGATTTGTACGGTACATGCCCCGCATTCGCCTCGATTGCAGCCAATCTTGGTGCCGGTCAACCCTAGCTTGTAACGCAAGGTGTGTGCCAACATTTCTTGCGGCGCGACGTCGACACGACGTGTGGCTCCGTTGACGTTTAATGAAATCAGGCGTTCAACTGCGCCGCGCGGTTTATCCTGCGCGAGTGCGGAATGAAAGCCTGTACCAGATGCAGCGGCGGCACTTGAAGCAATAACTGCTTTAATAAAGCGCCGGCGTGAAAGTTGTGGATTCACAGCCTTATTTCCTGCCTTTTAGTCTAGTGGTAAGAATGAAATAACGTTTGAACGGGTAGAGTCTTTTCTTTACTTCTTGTCAGAGGGCCACGGCGTTCCTTGATCCATCACGGTCACCGGTCCCATTCCTTTATAAGTAAACTTCTGCACGCGCTTGCCTTCATAGGTCTCGGTCGTATAGATATTGCCGGCCGAATCGGTGACCAGGCCGTGAACCGCAAAGAACTGTCCGGGGTTACGCCCGCCATCACCAAAGTTGGTGAGTATTTCCATTGATTCGCGTTCGATTATAAAGATCTTCCGGTTTGTGCCATCAGCCAGGTAGATGAAAGTCTGTTCCGGATCCGGTGAAAACGAGATGTCCCAAACAGATCCATCGCCAAGACTGTTCGGTTTAACGAATATCTCGTTGACGTAGGTGCCATCTTTTTTGAACACCTGCAGGCGGTTGTTGACTCGATCACAAACGTAAACCAAGCCATCATTTGATGGTTGTGCGCAATGGACCGGATTGCGGAATTGTTGTGCTGGATCTTCGCCCGGTACAAATGGACCAAGATCGGTATCGTCGGGTTCATTGCCGTACGCGCCCCAGTAACGTTTCATCTCGCCTGTATCAGCGTCCAGAACCGCAACACGTTTGTTTCGATAACCATCAGCGACATAGGCCTCGTTCGCTTCCGCATCGATGGATACTTCTGCGACGCTGCCAAAATTGACAGGACTATGACTGTCGGTGTCCGAGCCAGGCGTTCCGAATTCGGCAAGAAACTGACCATCCCGCGTAAACTTCAAAATGTGCGAGTCGCTGCGGGCATTACCCCCGATCCAAACATTATCTTTGTGATCGATCGTGATGCCGTGATTTGACGCCGGCCAGGTATATCCTTCGCCAGGTCCGCCCCAATGGTTTACCAAGTTGCCTGCCGGATCGAATTCGAGAACGTTCGGAGCGGGTATGCAGCAGTCCGCTTTTACTGGATCTGTTGCGGCACCAATTTCGGTGCGTTCGTTAAAGGTGTCGCGTCGATGAATAATGTAAATGTGATCTCGCGAGTCAACGCCGATGCCGATCGTTGAGCCAAGAATCCAGTGGTTTGGCAATGGCTTCGGCCAAAATGGGTCTACCTCAAACATTGGCGCTTGTTTGCCTTGCGCCTGGGCGGCGCCATCGAGTGCTTTTTCAGCACAACCCAATGCAATAAACGTCGCAATTACCGCGCCCGCTGTGACGAGATCTCGATTCTTCATCTGCCAGTGTTCCCCTTGAGTTCTTACTTAGTCGGAGATGTTTATTTTGTGCGGCAGTATACTATGGATTAGGTCGGGATCTGTGACGGAACATAAATGTAAATGTTGAGCGGTCACTGGCCGGGTTTTTCATCCTCCAGAATAAAAATAATAACCTAAGTCCTAATTTCATTAATAATCGCAAGTCTTTGAGATATCAGAAAATCAAATGTGCACGCGCATGAATCGTTGCAGCCGCTATTTAGTTTCAATTGTCATTAAGTTTGTGGTGGCGAGCGCCGTCCTAGTGGGACCGGCGACCATTGCGGTCGCCCACGAAGTGCCAACTGACGTCGTAATACAGGCATTCGTGAAGCCGACCGGACAGCGTCTGGAGTTCTTGGTTCGGGTACCACTTGAGGCCATGCGAGACGTCAATTTTCCAGAATCCGGCCCGGGATACCTGGTGATTTCCGACGCAGACGAAACGCTGCAAGACGCAGCAACCATTTGGGTTGCGCAAGAAGTTTCTTTTTACGAAAACGATACACCGCTGGATCAATGGTCAATTGAGGCTGTTCGCGTGTCTCTTCCGTCTGATCGGTCATTCGAAAATTTTGCGACTGCACGTAGTCATTTTTCGGCACCTCGGTTGTCGGACAATAC
>JABIUH010000408.1 GCA_018701055.1 Woeseia sp.
ACCGGTTCCTATGATCCCGATTTAGATTTGCTCTATTGGACGGTGGGTAATCCCGCTCCGGATTGGAATGGTGATGTGCGGCCGGGTGACAACCTTTTTTCGTGTTCGATCATCGCGCTTGATCCAAACACGGGTGAATTGAACTGGCACTTTCAGTTTACGCCGCATGACACGCATGATTGGGATGCCAATCAAATACCTGTTTTATTTGATGCTGAATTTAATGATGAAGATAGAAAGCTTGTCGCGCTTGCCAATCGAAATGCGTTTTTCTATTTGCTAGATCGAGAGACAGGTGAGTTTTTGCACGGCAATGAGTATTCAAAGCAAACCTGGGCGACGGGTCTCGATGAAGCAGGTCGGCCAATCGTCATACCGGGCAGCGAGCCGACGTATGACGGAAATTTAGTATGGCCGAGCCTGCAGGGTGCAACGAACTGGTTCAGCCCTTCCTATAATCCGGTGACGGAACAGTTTTTCGTCGCGACCCGATTGATGGGCTCTATCTATTACAAGGCTGATGTTGAATATGAGGAAGGTCAGCCCTTCCTCGGCGGTGGCGAGCAGGCTTTGTCGGGTGATGACGCGGCGGGTGCAATTCGTGCGCTAGACGTCATGACGGGTCGGCAGCAATGGGAATTCATGCTCCATTCCCCGCCTTGGACGGGTGTGATGGCAACGGCCGGCGGACTGGTCTTCGGCGGTAGCAACGAAGGTAATATATTTGCACTTGATTCAGCAACCGGAAAATCGCTTTGGGATTTCCAGGGTGGCGGGGCGGTGCGTTCGAACCCTATGTCATTTGCCGTGGACGGTAAGCAACGTGTGGTTTCGACAGGTGGTAGGACGATGTACGTGTTTGGTCTGGAATAAAGCAGTCGAGAGTCGGTTGTCCATTATTTGGAAATAACCTGTAGTTACTGCTAAATCAAAAATGCAGTTGAATCCGAATCTGCAGCGCTCTTACTTGAGCTAGACGTGCGATTACTTGTTGCGATAAGGTCTTTTTGACTTGCGAGCCAGACGCAGAAACTGTCGTGCGGCAGAGCCTTAGAAATGTGATAGCCCTGAATGACGTCACAATTTAGTTTTGTCAGGAGCTCGAGTTCGGCGGCGTTTTCCACGCCCTCAGCGACAACAGTCATGTCAAATCGATGCCCTAGCCCAATGATTGTTTCGACCAAATTTCTGTCCGTGGTGGATTCAAGCATATTACTGACGAAGGATTTGTCGATTTTGAGTTCTGTCGCCGGAATATGCTTGAAATAGGAAAGCGAGGAATATCCAGTGCCGAAGTCGTCTATCGAAATGCCAATGCCCGCATTACGGAGTCGATTTAGGTTGCTAACATTTGATGCCGAATCTATAACCAACGCGCCTTCCGTGATTTCCAGAGTCAGGCTGCATTTGTTGTTCTCCCAAATCGAATGATTGCTTACAATCAAATCAATTGCTTCAGCGTCTTGCAACATCTCTGCCTCGATGTTGATTGAAATTGAAAGTCGCTCGCCAGAACCTAATGTTGGCCAGTCCGCAGCCTGCTGCAAACTTGTTGTCAAAACAAATTGGGTAAGATCACTTAGTCTGCCGATTTCTGCTGCCAGTGGAATGAAAATACTCGGCGCTACGAAGTCGTGATTTTTGCTGTGCCATCTAAGCAGCGCTTCTGCTCCGGTCACCGTACCGCTACTTAATTCCAATTTCGGTTGGTAATAGACCTCCAGCAAATCATCGTTAATGGCTGCGTCGAGTTCTTGACGTAATTCAAATTGATCAGAAACCGACGCTGCTGATTCAGGAGAGTATCTGACGTACGGCTGTTGGTCCTCACGTGACGCTGCAACCGCAATGCTAGCTTTGTGCACCAGACTGGCGGGGTCTTTTGTGTGTTCCGGGAAACTCGCGATTCCGATACTGACGGATAATCGAATGGTTGTCCCGGCGTCGCGAACGATATCGCCGTATAACCGAATTATCTTCTCCGCTGCGAGAGCTTGATGTCCGGCGCTGGTAACGCCTGCAAGTAGAATTCCGAAGCGGTTATCGCCAATCCGACACAAGCGATCATCAAGTCGACAAAATTCATTAAGCATTGTGACTGCGCTATATAGAAACTTTTTGCTGCTATCTTCGCCGGAGTGAACGAATATCCTCGA
>JABIUH010000019.1 GCA_018701055.1 Woeseia sp.
CCCCCGACTACGTGACAAACCACGAGAAACTGGCGGGCATCGATATCCCCAAAACCGGACATGAGGAACGTGCTGGCTTGCTGGTCACCAAGTCCCTGCTTTTCGCCGGTGAAGGCAGCGGTCTATACGCCATGAGCGGTGGAGGCAGCAAATTTCGAGCGCACGACAAGAGTACAGGCGGCGTACTAGCGGAAATTGACTTAGGCTCACGACAAACGGGCGTTCCGATGACCTATGCGATCAACGGCAAGCAGTACATTGTCGTCGCGACCGGAGCCCCTAATCGTCCAGGTGAACTCGTCGCCATAGCATTGCGCGAATAATCTCAGTCGATGTGCAAGCGGTAGGCAATGAGACCTCCTATCGCCATTGGGATCGCAAAAATGATGTAGTTCGCGGACATATCCAGACCGGCGGCGATAAAGTAACCCGCTGCCGCTGGTCCGACGACCGCGCCAAATCTGCCCAAGCCAATTGCCCAGCCAATTCCCGTGCTACGTATTGCAGTCGGGTAGGCCTTTGCCGCCGTGGCGTAAAGACCGGTGAATCCACCCTGCTGCAAAATACCAATCAACAACGTAAGACCCAGAAGCAAATTCAAGTTCTCTGGCGCAAGTGCGAATATCACCATGAAGACCGCTGACGCCACCGACATATAAAAGATCAGATTTGTGAGCCTCCACTTTGTCGACATCCAGCCCATCAAAAAGATTCCCATGACGCCACCGAGATTAAAAAGGAAAAATGCCTGCCGGCCGACCGCCACACCAAATCCGGCGTCTTCCATTAGTTTCGGAATCCAGCTCATCAAGAAATAAAGTGTGCTGAAACACATCAGGAACGCCGCCCACAGCGTCAATGTTCGAACGCGGTGCTGCGGTGCTAGCAACATCACCATTCCACCAAAGAAACCAGGAGATTCAACTTCGTCTTGCGTTGCCACCACTGGCATTTCCGGAAGCGTGTCTTTCTTCAGCTTAACGAGAATTTTATTGATCTTTTCGAGCGCACCCTCGGGACGTTTTTCTACCAAGTATTTTAGTGACTCAGGAATCAACATTAACGCGACGACGATCATTGAAAGTGTCAGTAACCCGCCGAACCAAAACATTCCCCGCCACCCGTACTCAGGCATGATGATGCCGGCAATGACTGAGGTCATCATGGCACCCAACGGATACCCCGATGTAACTGCCGCGACCGCAAATGCTTTGTATTTATCCGGGCTGTACTCTGCCGCCAGAGCGGCTTGACTGGCAAGCATCGCACCGGCGCCCACGCCACTGATGAAGCGCAGCACAACGAACTCAAACAACGTCGACGCGCTGGCCGTTAGCGTAATAGACACGCCAATTAGGGCGATCGCAAAGATGATTAGTTTGCGTCGACCAATCAGATCTGACACAGGCGCCAAAAACATAGCGCCGGCCATCATGCCCGCCAACGCAAAACTGAAAATCCAACCGAGTTTGTCTGGCGTTAACTCAAGTTCGGTGGAGACGGAACTCGCGACAATTGCCATAGCGGTTATGTCGAAACCATCAAGCATATTGAAGAACAAACACAATCCAATAACCAAAAATTGCTGACCGCTAACCTGGCCGTTGTCGATTACATCTTTGACAATGTCGTCACTTGTTGCTGCGGCAGCGGTCATAATTTATCTCCCGTTCTTTTTATTCGTGCGCCAGAACTAACCGACGTGCTTGCCCGCGTCCCAGCCAAACTCCGAACCAATAGTTTCCATAGCGACATTGGCCGGTAATTCTTCGAGCTCGGTGGCCATCGTATCATTCCACCTGTTTAGAAAACCGAATAAAGCGACTGAAGCTACAATTTCGACGACTTCTCCTTCGCTGAAATGCTCGTACACAGCGGCGAAGTCCTCCTCAGTCGCTTGTGCCGGCGACAACGCGCCATGATAGGCAAGACGGAGCGCAGCTTTTTCCGCCGCGCTGAAACAATCAGCTGTTTCGAATTCCCAAACTTTAGAAATTTTTTCCGCAGATGCATTATAAATCTTTGAAAGATTGGCCATGTGGGCCTGGCAGTAGCGACATCCTGATGCCTCGCTTGCGATCAAACTCACCAGCATTTTCAATTCTTTCGAAACCGCACCCTCGTATAAGACGGCCTGGTTGAGCTGCATAAAGGCGCGCACGATAGCCCGCCTTCGCGCCACCGTTTGAATACTGTTTGGCGTAAAACCGCGTGTTTTTTCATAGTGAACAAATTGCGCTTAAATATCCTCAGCCACTGAGTCAAATGGCAAGGGTTGCATATGAGGCATTATTTTTTCTCCAGCGAGTTAGCTCGCGCTATCCAGCGAAAATTTCGCAACCGTACAACCAACGGCAAATATTGGTAATTCGGCCGTATAAAACTGCAGCTCTCCAAGGCCACCGGCGGCAGCCGCAATGGTAATGAAGGTGCGAATTTCGAATCCGCCCTGCCCGGCTTCCTGATAGGTTTCTTCGTCGTCATAGTCCATCAAAGCCGCTCGATCATTACGCATCAGACGATCTAAAAAATCACGATCCCAGGCTTCATTAATTTTCCCCGAGTCTGGCGTAGCCGGCCAATGTGATATGCCCCCAGTGCCGACAATCGCCACTTTTTCAGGAACGGAGTCGCACGCTCCGCGCAATGCTTCACCGAAAGCCCACGCGCGTGGCAACGGCGTCAATGGTGGCCCCTGACAATTGATGTTGACGGGAATAATGGGTAGATCGTACTGCGGTGTCAGAAAATTCAGTGGCACCATAATGCCATGATCAAATTTCCATTCCTCAGCGTAGGCAACGTCAACTGTGTGCATTACTTCACGGGTAATTTTTGCAGCAAGATCGCCCGCGCCGGGTACGGATGTCTTGGCGATCTTTAGCCAATCCGGATCCTCGATGGGTCCTTCATAACGATCCCCGATACCGATGCAATAGGCAGGCATGTTATTCATGAAGAAGTTGGCGAAGTGCTCCGCCGCAACGACTATTAACGCTTCAGCACCGGATGCTTCGATTTCCTGTCGCTGCTGGTCGAGCGCGGCATAAAACTCATCTCGCAACCCTGTATTTTTTGCAAGATCGGCCCGACCGGTGATTCCGGGGGCATGACTCAACACACCTGCGTAGACCAGGCTCAAGACTCTTTCCCTTCGGTCGTAAAACTATCGCCACCGCCGGTCATCGCATAGACGCCAGCACGCACGGGTCCATACTTTTCTATACCTGCCCGCATTTGATCGAGATAGTCGAACCATTCGATGCCAAGAAAGGCGGCGTAATGCATCAAGATCTGTCCATTCACACCGAGTACGTAAAGCAGACCAATATCGCCTTCGCGCAATGCATTGCTTTCTTCACCGGTGAGATCAAATCCGCCAATTAACGCTTCGAGATCCGCGCGATATCTAGCCTGCGTTGCTTCGTCACGATTCAACTCATAGAGAAACTTTTGTGTGTTGTAAAGACTCATCCCTTACCCAGTTGCGGCACGCGATGTGTTCCCATGGCCACGCATATATTCTTGGTTTCCATATAGAACTCGAAGCTGTGGTCACCGCCGTCGCGACCAATGCCACTGGACTTCATACCGCCAAATGGGGCCGGAAGATGTCGATTATTTTCTGAATTCACCCAAATCATACCGGCATCGATTGCATGCGCCATTCGGTGCCCACGACCGATGTCATTGGTCCAGACATAACCCGCAAGCCCGTATTCGATATCATTCGCGATCTCAATGGCTTCTGCTTCGTCACGGAATGAAATTGCCGTTAGTACAGGACCAAATATTTCCTGTTGCGCGATGCGCATATCATTCCTGGCGCCCGTGAACAGTGTCGGTTGCACGTAGTTACCCTTGCCATCGATTGGCGCGGCTTTGCCACCAACCGCAACCGTTGCACCGTCTTCCAACGCGATATTGAAATAACTGCACACCTTTTGAAAGTGCCGATCGTGAACCAACGGGCCAACTTCGGTTGCCGGATCCAATGGGTGGCCCACTTTCAAATTAGCGACGCGCTCTGCCAGTTTGGCGAGAAACTCTTCCTGGATCGATTCCTGAACAAGTAACCGGCTCGACGATGTGCAGCGCTCTCCGTTCAGGCTGTAGATCATGAACACAACTGCGTCGAGGGCACGTTCGAGATCAGCATCATCAAAAACAATAACCGGATTTTTTCCGCCTAATTCAAAATGAACACGCTTCAAGGTATCCGCACCCTGACGCATGATGTGACTACCGGTAGTGGTTTCGCCAACGAAAGCGATCGCCTTAATCGCTGGATGCTCGGTAAGCGTCTTGCCAGCGTCCTCGCCAAGACCTTGCACGCAATTTAACACTCCATCTGGCAAGCCTGCCTCGTGCGCAATTTCCGCCAACATATTAGCCGTATAAGGCGACCATTCGGCCGGCTTGTGTACCACCGTGCAACCCGATGCAAGCGCTGGCGCAATTTTCCAGGTCGACAACATGAAGGGGGTGTTCCACGGCGTGATCACTCCAACCGGGCCAATCGGTTGTCTAACCGTGTAGTTGATGTGTTCTTCCGCTGGCAAGGACTGACCGTCAGTTGCGGTTTCCGCCATATCGCCGAAAAAACGAAAATTTGCAGCGCCGCGAATAGCAGCTTTAGCCATAAAACGAATTGCCTGACCCGAGTCATAACTTTCAACCAGTGCAATATCACGCGCACGCGCAACAATACCGTCGGCGACTTTGTGCATTAACACTCTTCGTTCTTTGCCGGGTAGTGCCTTCCATTCATTGAAAGCGGCGTCCGCTGCCTGACAGGCCGCATCAATATCGTCCTTGTTGCCTGCAGCAATCTCTCCTATCAAACTATTATCAACGGGCGTAAGACAGTCAAAAGTCTTACCAGACCGACCGACATCTGCTTTGCCATTAATGAAATGCGGCAATGTGTTGTTACGATATGGTTTCAGCAGTGCGTCTGCGTCCTGGCAATTCGTTTGAAAATCGTTCGACATTCTATGTCCTCCGTTGATTTAGCTGTGGCTATTCTTGTTCGTTGCGTTTTGTCATATGCTCGCGCAAGTTCGATTGTTTCCAAGTCAACTTAGGGTGAATCTCCTGTATCTCGAACGAAATTGCTATGGGGTGGACTGCCGAAACGGGTGCCAACAATTCGCACAAAATTGGAAATAGTCTATCTCCAAACCCCTGCTTCACCTCGTCTGTCCTGCCGTGGCCCAATTTAAGAATAAGGTGCACGAAAGCGTTGTCGGGGCTTTGGTCGGCGATTTCGTAGTGACTACGCACCGCGACACGAGTCCGTAAGCCACCGAGCGGCAGGCCGTCGGTTTCGGCGGCTGCTTTGTGCATGCCGTCAATTAGGCGTTTCGTGTCCAGCATGGACTCAAGATTTTCTGAATATTCAATAATTTGATGTGGCATTGCGCGTCTCATGATGCGTTCGTAAGCGTTTCGTTGAATTAAGTTAACATGTTAAGTATACTTCGAGCCTCATAAAGGTCAAGTCACGAACAAGTTTACGAGGTCGCCTATGTCCAACCTTGATGCCGTCAAGGGCTCCATCCCACCTGTTGTCACGCCTTTTCGTAATGGCGCAGTCGATTACGAAGCCTATGCAGGACTAATCGAGTTTCAGGTTGCCGAAGGCTCACATGGAATACTGGTGAACGGTACGACTGCGGAACCGTCGACACTGACGACCGAGGAACGCAACCAATTGGTCGACATCGCCATTGAAACAGTGGGCGGACGGGTACCGATTGTCGCGGCAACCGGATCACAATCGCTGGTGGAAACCAAACAATTGACTACGCACGCTGCCAATGCGGGCGTAGACGCGTTGCTCGTAGTGACCCCCTACTACATTCGACCACCTCAGCGAGGCCTGATCGAGTACTACCTGGAGGTCGCGAGTCAGCACGACACGCCGTGGATGATCTATCACATACCCGGCCGCACGGCGATCAACGTCACACTGGATTCAATGCAGGCGTTGCGTGAGAAGTCGCCCACCTTTGTCGGTATGAAGCACGCAGTGAACGATCTTGGCTTTGTTACCGAATGTTTTTCCGCCTTAGGCGACGACTTCAAAATTTTTGTCGGCCTGGAAGAGCTATCGTTTCCGATGATGACAATTGGTGCATGTGGATTGATGAATGCGGTTGGCAATCTTCGCCCTGGGGTACTGGCAGAAATGTGCCAGGCGGTCTGGGACAGCGATCTAAAAAGAGGTCGCGAACTTCACCAGCGTTTGCTGGAAATCAATCAGGCGGTTTTTTATGACACTAATCCGATCCCGATGAAATACATGATGAAAAAACTCGGCCTAATGCCGGAAAATGAACATCGCCTGCCCATGATGTCTGCCACACCCGAATTGGAGCAACGACTGGATGGCGTACTGCAGCGCGCCGGTTTGTTGAAAGGAGCTACCGCATGAAGTTTTTGAGTTTCCAGCACGCTGGAAAAGCAAGTTTTGGCGCAATGACCGATGCTGGCATCGTTGATCTTGGTAAGCGCCACACCGAGCTTGCTGATCTACGAGACGCGATTCGACAAGATCGGCTCAGTGATTTGGCAACTGAGGTTAAAGGCGGTACCGCGGACCTACAGGCGTCCGACATTACTTACCTCCCAACTATTCCAAACCCGGAGAAAGTCATCTGCATTGGTGTGAATTACGCCAAACGCAATGCCGAATACAAAGACAACTCGGACGCGCCGAAATATCCAAGCGTATTCATGCGCTCTCGTGATTCGCTCACGGGGCATGGACAGTCTTTGATGGATCCACCCGAATCAGACCAACTCGACTACGAAGGTGAGATTGTCATCGTCGTTGGCAAAGACGGTCGTCGCATTGCACCCGAGAAAGCGCACGAACATGTCGCGGGCCTCACGATTATGAATGAGGGGTCAGTGCGAGATTACCTTCGCCATGCTAAATTCAATGTTACGCAAGGTAAGAACTTTGAGCGATCAGGTTCACTTGGGCCCTGGATGATTACGCCGGATGAACTTGACCCAATGGGCGAGTTGCAGGTAATGACGCGAGTCAACGGCGAAGAACGACAGAACGATGTCACCTCGAACCTGATGTTCGATTTTCGCTATCTCGTCAGCTACCTATCGACATTTTATCGATTGCGTCCTGGGGACATAATCGCGACGGGTACGCCAAACGGGGCTGGCGCAAGATTCGATCCGCCGAAGTTTTTGCGCGATGGTGATGTAGTCGAGGTCGAAGTACCTGGGATAGGAGTGTTAAGCAACACCGTCGCAACAGAGGTCGTATAGATCACATGGCAAATACCCGAAAAGATGCAAACCATCTGCGGGATTTTGAGCGTTCGTTACCGATGGAATTGTTGAAAGCACGCGAATCTGCAATGGCGCGTTTCAGGCCGATGCTCCGCGATCACGGCCTAACGGAGCAACAGTGGCGAGTCATCCGTGCTCTCGCAGCGCTTGATCAGATCAATGCAAGCGAACTCGCACGGCGCAGCTTTTTGCTAGCCCCAAGTCTGACGCGTATTTTGCAATATCTTGAAGCTGAGAAGCTAGTTAAACGTTCGTCGGATGCGAATGATCAACGTCGCGCAGTTTTCAGTTTAACCGCAAAAGGAAAAAAACTTTTTGCACGCGTCGCCCCTGACTCAGAAACGCTATACATTAAAATTGAGCAAGAATTTGGCGCTGATAAGTTGGGCCTATTGTACGAGCTGCTTGCAGAGTTTTACCAGACAATTGCAGCAGAAGAAGAAACAAACATAAGCTCAGCTGCCGCCCGGTAGATGCGGCTTTCAGCCGCGATTCATAGTAATAACTAACGAACGCCAAACTTTCGTTGCAATCTCGGATAGGTCGCTCGTCGCCATCCATGACTTCGCGACATTCGGGTTGCTGTCCATCAAGTCGCCCCTACGATACTTTTAGAGAGTAAGCGTAGAAATCTTCCAGATCCCGTTTGTAGCCGAGTTTTTCATACAGGTGCTGTCCCGCGATATTGTCGTGGGCCGTCAATAGATCGAGGCGCCCAGCCCCGTTTTCCTTAGCCCACTCGGTTGCCGTATTCATTAACCGCTCTCCTAACCCGGATTTACGGCAGTCAGCACCAACATACAAATCGTACAGAATGTAAATTTTCACGGCATCAACTGAACAAAATGACGGATAGAGCTGTACGAATCCGCCTGCCTTCTCGTCCAATACCGCAACGAAGATATCCGATTCGTCACGCTCAATTCGTTCTGTAATGAATCGCGTAGCGAGATCTAGGTCCGCATCACACTCATAAAATTGACGATAAAGATCAAATAGGCGCGAAACTTCCGCGATGTGCCTACCATCAGCCTTTACGATTTCCACTTGGAACTTCCCCTGCCAGAATTTTCACGTTTTCTGCTAATTGCGCCTTATCGACCGTCGTAATGGACAGATCGTTTCACCGATTTTAACTCAATGTTGGTTGCCGCTGTTACGCGTCACTGCGTTGAAATGGACTGACTGCTAGGCAATTTAGAAGTCGAAACTATAAGCAAACTATAAGAGACAGGCACAGTATAAACGCATCCAACAATACCTCAGAACGGGTACTTGTTGTTTGAAATTCGTCGCGGTATTACCAGATGTTATTTCAATGCCTATTGCGTAACCGGTTGACACACGGAACGCTCAGACCTTCGGCCTGATGGAGGTCGAGGCAACTTGCTACACGATGCGCTGTCTCCTGCGATACATCTGTTCGAAGTTGGTCGTCGCAGAAATCCACTGATCTTCGCTAAGCTGCAATCGTTCGAGAATTGGCGTGACGGTTGGGTCAATAGCAGCTCTCTTGTCTCGTCTCATAGTCCGGCCTGACGTATCGATTAGCTTGAGATAGTCGCGGAAGGGCATTGGCAGCACCGCACTCACGGAAGAGTGGCCTGCATTGGCAAAAGGTAACAAAGGTCTAATCACCTGGTTCGATGGCTTTAGTTCCGAACATCCCAACGTCTCCTTAATTGTTGCATCAAGGTTTTCCGAGGGACTCAAACGTTCACGAATACTTGTGTAATCAGATAATTCTGGTGTTTTGGACATCCCTGCTCGAATTGGATTGAGATCCACATAAACCATACAGGTCAGGAGTGCAGTATCAGTTCGTAGGGCTTGTGACGAAAATCTTGCCTCCCAGAAATGACCCGTGCAGCCATCCTCTCCATTCGCTCTTCTAGCAACGGGCTCGTTGAGACATTTCATGAACCAGCTGAGATCAGCAAGTCGTTTTCTATAGACCGCTATCGTGTCTCGAACGGTGGCCGTTTCTGCGTCTCCCAGATCAAGGCCCGCCCGATATCGTTGTACCAGTATTGTGCCTTTATGCAGGCTGCACCAACGCTCCAGCACCTCATCATCTGTCCACTGAGTTGCATCATTAGGTAATAGCTTCACGACCAAGTGGTAGTGATTACTCATTATCGCGTAGGCGCAAAGATCGATGGCGAATAATGTCGATAGGATGCGAATTCGCGTTTCAATCCAATCTCGGCGATGCTCGTAGCTTCGACCTGTAAGCTTGTCTTCACCGCAGAGAAATGCTCGTCGTACGCAACGCGAGGTAACGTGGTAGTACGGCGTATCAGCAACGGATACTAACTGCTTGCGTGGTCTAGGCATGACTCAAGGATAGTGTCATGCCGTACTAATTTTCGAGTCGAGTATCTCTTCAAAAGACGTAACTACTGTGCCTGTCCCAGTAGTTGAGCCCTGAAAAGACGTAACTACTGTGCCTGTCCCAGTAGTTGAG
>JABIUH010000311.1 GCA_018701055.1 Woeseia sp.
CCTGATCAAACCCAGATCGTTGGCCGCATCGAAGAGACTCGGATACCACCGCTCCCAGTTTGGCAATAATTCTTCGACTTGTGCTCGCAGGCTCATTGCCCGAATGTATACGACACCGCAAGGCGTGACAATGCAGTGTTCGATGTATTTTAAAAACAGTTTGAGGTGCTGCCGATCAGCAGCACTCAGTTACGTTTCTTCGAGCATCCGGCCAACGATCATGACCATTCCGAGCAATGCGATACCCATGATGAGCGTTGAAATCTGGGGCGCATCAATAGTTGGCAGATTGTCTGCCACGAAACGCTCTACAGGTACCGATCCCAGCAGTTTCGGAACGAAACCCACCAGTCCCATCAATGGTTTCGCCTCGATGATGGCCCCCGCCAAAAGAGCGATAGGCATAGACAGGCGCCGTACCCACATCTGTCGTCGGACACGGGAGACAATCCGCACAGAAAATCCGTCATCGTGAATGGGTTCAGAACCAAACAGTGACTCGAGGCTCAAATCCAACTCGTCTTTCAGTTTTTCAGCCATATTTATGATCTTCGATTCCAAAACGTTCCCTGACTTTCTCTTTGCCACGAAAGATAATTGATTTAACAGTTCCGATCGGCATACCCGCGGCGTCACCGATTTCCTTGTGTGACAGCCCGCAGGCATAAGAGAGAATCATGATCGCTCGCTCTTCTTCCGATAATACTGCCAAAAACCTGTCTAAATCTGAAATTTCGTCCGAATGCTCGGTATGCCTGCCGCCGTGAGCATCAGCGTCAACTCCAACTTCTTGAATAATGTCGTCGTATCGGTTCGATTTTCTCTTCGACTGTAAGAATGTCGTATAGGCAACCTTGAGCAACCAACCGATAAACGAGCCTTTGCCAGAAAGCGTATGCAACTTGTTCCAGGCATGTAAAAAAGCATCCTGCGCGAGATCGCCTGCAAGAACATAGTCTCTCGACAACTTGCGCAGAAAATTTCTGACTTGCGATTGGTGGCGACGCACCAATTCACCAAATGCATTGGCGTCTTGCTGCGCGACCGCCTGAGCAACCAGATCACTGTCACTTTGACCTGGTGCTCCCTGTTTCTCGCTGACTGCTAAGATTCGTTCTTATTCCCAAAGCGATGCATGATGATAAAGGCTATGCCAATGAAAAACGGAAAGGCCGCCACACCCAGCGTTACCGGAGTCGCCTCAGGGTCGGGAATCGCCGCTCCGAGCGTCGCGAATCCAAGTGCAAATGCCAAGGCAACCAGGCCACGCCTGAGATCATGGTCTTTATTTCGCGCCGGCTCACCTAGTTGTTTAATGAATTCCGGGCTCAACTCAGATCCCTTTTCAAGCGCTAATCTAAAAGTATGCTGAGTCTCAAGGCGAGATCTGAAACGGTAGTACTGCCAAGCGACAAAAATTACCGTCATTGACCCAAAAAGCACCATCGGTATGTAAACGTCTTCGTTCATTACAAACTCCAATTATCGTTGCGACTGTTTTAGCCGCTTTTCATTGATCAGATGCACGAATGCGACCGATTGGATGCAATTTGGGCAAAAATTATCAATTGGTCAAATACTTAAAATTCAATGGCTTAGCTGCAGGGCGGATGGGCTATGGAGTTTGTTCTGGGTTTCATATGTGACATTGACGTTAGTTAGCGTCATTTTCAGGCCACCTTCCAGCAAGACCTATCAGAGGCGCTGTCGTTGCGAGCGCAGCGAAGTAATCCCATCGGTGGCGAAAAAAACTGCGGTACCGCATCACTTCGCTCCTCCCAACGACGGAGAGAGGTCGTCTTTGCGGGCGCAGCGAAGTAATCCAATCGGTGACGAGCAAAACTGGATTGCCGCGTCACTGCGCTCCTCCCAACGACGGAGAGAGGTCGTCTTTGCGAGCGCAGCGACGCAATCCAATCGGTGGCGAAAAAAACTGCGGTACCGCGTCACTGCGCTCCTCCCAACGACAGAGAGAGCTCGTCTTTGCGAGCGCAGCAATCAGAGCCAGAATCTTGACCGTGACCCTATAACCAGACGAATCCAATCGTCAGCTTGCTTAGGCTTGTGTCGAATCCCAAAGCGCCAAAACTTCCGCTTCTCTTTCCGCGCTCAAGCCTGAACGAACCGTTTCCGTGCGCTCAGCCGGCAACGTTCGCCACCAGGCAATTGTATCTCGCGTTGTTTCACGGGTTGGTCGATTGACGAGTCCCGCCGCGGCCGCCCGACTGCCATCAACAACCATCAATGGCGCGCCTTCGCCTTCGGGATCTTCCCAAATTGGCAGTCCTCCACCGGCTGCAACTTCGTGCTCATTCAGAAAACTGGTCGCCACCCAGGTGGGTGTCACGTCCGCGGCCGTTACCGCGAGACTGTCTGCGAGCAAGTCTCCCATTTTGTAAACACCTTTTGGCGTGACCGTGTTGAAGACGCCCAGGATTTTTTGTTCAATGCTGTCCACGGTGAAATTAGCCAAATCGCGAACGTCAATAATCTGAATATCGTCGGCAGGTGTACCCGGCCACAACATCTCGCCGCCACGCATTGTCCGTATCGGCCAGTAGCTGAAACGATCGGTTCGATCGCCCGGACCACAAATGTAAGTTGGGCGAAGAATCGTTGTTCTGTCTGCGCCCACTTCCTGTAAAACTCGCTGCTCACACAAAGCCTTAAGAGGACCATAGGTTTCGCCGGTCACTTCCTCAACGTTCTCATCCTCGAGGATGCCAACCGCAGTATCTTCGTCAACCGGCCCCGACATATCTCCGTAAACAGAAATCGTCGAAATATAAACGTAGTGCGACACCACTGACGCAAGCAGGCGTGCTGAATCTTCTACATGCCGTGGTACGTAACCAGAGTTATCGATCACGACATCCCAGTCACCGCCTTCAAGTGAATCAAGACCACCATTACGATCGCCAACATATAGTTTGAGATCCGGAAACAATTCACTATCCGTACGGCCGCGATTGAATAACTCTACCGTGTGGCCCCGCCGTAACGCTTCCTTAACCATGTGTGGGCCAATAAAACCGGTCCCGCCCAAAATGAGAATTCGCAGAGACCGCCAAGGTTCGGCATTCGATGCCTCTTCAACGGCTACTTCGGTCGTACAACCAGCAGCCACCACAGCACTACCGAGTAAACCTGATTTGATAAAACGACGTCTGGTGTTATTCATCGTGGCGCCCCTCGAAATTTATGGTTGATTCAACTAGGAATTCGACCGCCATACTAGCAAATTAGGATGCCTAGCTCTTGCCGCGTGTGTGTCGCAAACACTCAAACTAGCGAAATTGCCGCTATCGGTAGCGATCCATCAGTGCAGCAAGTTTTTCAGGGCCGGGATTCAAGCTTTCGTATGGCAACTTCGATAGCGGCGTACTGATCGTTCCCGCATCCACATGCATGTCATGCATCCCTTCATCTATATAAAGAAGACCCGTGATGATCTCGCCTTTATTGATGCTGTCGCGAAGAAAAGAAAACGCAGCCGCACGGCTGGTGGGGTCGTATTGATCATCCAATTTTCGTAGAACGATTCGACTGCCATCGTGAAGCTTGACCGGCATCGCCTCGCCTTCATTGTAGGACGCAACGATTTCTTCGCTCGGCGCAACGAAATCGGCACCGATAACTTGATGATAGTTTTCTCTCGTGTGTGCGTAGCTCTTCGTCGAGCCTTCGTTATCGTTGAACGTGACACAAGGGCTGATGACGTCCAAAAGTGCGAAACCTTTATGCGTCAATGCACCCTTAATCAACGGGACAAGCTGTTGCTTGTCACCGGAAAAACTGCGCGCGATATAAGTCGCACCAAGACCGATAGCAGTGCTGACCGGATCGATGGGCATTTGTCGATTTGGCGCCGCCTTCTTTGCCACGCTACCGACATCTGCCGATGCCGAGTACTGACCCTTGGTCAAACCGTAGACGCCGTTATTTTCGATGACGTAGCACATATTCAGATTTCGGCGAATGACATGTGCGAACTGCCCCATCCCAATGGATAGCGAATCGCCATCGCCCGACACGCCGATATAGGTCAACTCACGGTTTGCAGCATTTGCGCCTGTTGTGACCGATGCCATGCGCCCATGCACCGAATTGAATCCGTGTGATTGGCTGACGAAATATGCTGGCGTTTTTGATGAACAACCAATACCACTCATCTTCGCCAGCATGTGCGGCTCGATGCCTAGTTCAAATACTGCCTGAATGATGGCGGCTGTAATTGAGTCATGGCCGCAACCTGCGCATAGCGTCGATACCGTACCCTCGTAATCTCGCGCCGTGAGACCGAGTTTGTTGCGCGGCATTTTGGGGTGGGAAACTTTCGGCTTGGATATGTAACTCATACTTTAGTCTCTTAGAATCCGTTCTAGGCAACTTGCCCCTTGGATGTTTCAGCGAGCACTCGATCGACGACGAAATTCGCGCTTAGCGGCATGCCGTTGTAATGCAGCATTGAAATCAGTTTCTTCGGATCGGCGTTAGCATCCAACAACAGAAGTGACCTAAATTGCGCGTCTCGGTTTTGTTCCAGTACATATACACGCTCATGTTTGTCTATGAAATCAACAACAGCGTCCGTAAACGGAAACGCTTTGACGCGGCAATAGTTAAGGCCAATGTTTTTTTCCTGCAATTCAGTCAGTGCCTCTTTGGCCGCACCGTCGCAACTACCTAAGGTCAGAATTGCGTGTTTGTTAAATTTCGAATACTCGATTTCTGCTTCAGGTACGAGCGTGCGCGCTGTTTCCCATTTGGCAAGCAAGCGATCGATTACATCCTGGTATTCTGCGGCATCTTCGGTATAGCCACCGTACTTGGTGTGTCCAGATCCGCGTGTGAAGTAGGCCCCTTTTGGGTGTACCCCCGGCAAGGTTCGATACGGGATACCATCTTCATCGACATCGAGATAACGATGGAATTTCTCCATCTCTTCGAGCTCTGCGGCGCCAAGAACTTTGCCTCTGTCCGGAACGTAGCTCTCGTCCCATTCCAAATCCGGGCACATCCAATCGTTCATCCCAATATCCAGATCGGTAAGAACCATAACCGGCGTCTGCAAACGTTCTGCTAAATCGAAAGCGGTCGCTGCTGTATGAAAACACTCTTCCGGATTGGCTGGAAACAGCAGCACATGTTTTGTGTCACCATGCGATGCATAGGCACAAATCATCAGATCGCATTGTTGTGTGCGCGTCGGCATTCCGGTTGATGGCCCCGTTCGCTGCACATCGAAAATAACCGCGGGAACCTCAGCGTAGTAGGCGAAACCAATGAATTCACTCATTAGAGAAATTCCAGGGCCACTCGTTGGCGTAAACGCCCGCGCACCATTCCAGGACGCGCCGAGAACCATGCCTACCGCAGCCAATTCATCTTCAGCCTGAATGATGCAATATTTGTTCTCGCCGCTTTCTTCGTCTGTTCGATACTGCTTACAGAAAGCGGTGTATGCATCCATCAATGAGGTCGATGGCGTAATTGGATACCAAGCGCCGACCGTCGCACCCGCATAGACACACCCCAGGCCTGCGGCAGTGTTGCCATCGATGACGATATGACCTTTGGTTTTGTCCATCGCCTCGACCTTCGTCGGCAACGGGCATACGAAATTTTCGTTTGCGTAGTCGAATCCCAGACGAATAGCCTCAAGATTCGATTGCACCAATTGTTTCTTAGAGGCAAAGGTCTGATTTAGAAGTTCGGTAATTACTTCAAGATCGATATCCAGTAAGGCCGCGACGACGCCGACATAGGCGATGTTCTTCATCAGTATTCGCGACCGCACCGTATCGAAATGCTCATTACACATTCTGGAAAGCGGGACGCCCAGCACATTGATCTCTTTCCGATCCAAAAGCCGATTTCTCGGCCAGGTTGAGTCATAAAGCAACCAGCCGCCAGGGGTGACTGCGGCAAGATCCTCAACATAAGTTTGCGCATTCATCGCGATCATCAAGTCGACTCTGTCGGCACGAGCCCGATGCCCAGCACCAGTGACGCGAATTTCATACCACGTTGGCAAACCTTGAATGTTGGACGGAAAGTAATTTTTTCCGACAACAGGAATACCCATACGGAAAATTGCTTTCATCAATAAGCCGTTGGCACTGGCCGAACCAGTACCGTTAACGGTACCAATCTTTATAACGACGTCGTTTACGGTAGGCACGATTGAATAGCTCTAAAGTTGACTCGAAGAATTGAGGGCGTTTGCGATGCGCGGGCACATAATTTTTATCTTTCGATTAGCTTATTCGCCGACGACCCTGGGCCGCGCCTCAGGACCAGGCTGATCAGCTACCTGCGGTATCAAAATTTCGGATTTCTGCATATCCCATGCACCGGTAGGACAACGCTCCGCACAAAGACTGCAATGTACGCAGAGATCTTCGTCCTTGACCATGACCCGACCCGTTTGTGGCAGTCCAGCGGATACATACAAATCCTGCTCGACATTCTCGGCTGGTGCCGAAAGCCGGGTACGCAGTTCATCCTCTGGGCCGTTTTCGGTCATCGTAAGGCAATTGACCGGACATACATCGATGCACGCATCGCATTCGATGCACAGATCGGCGACGAAGGCGGTCTGAATGTCACAATTGAGACAACGCTCCACTTCTTTTATCGTTTGCTCGACGGTAAAACCAAGTTCGACTTCGATATTCAATTTCTTGAAGCGTTCACGCAAATCGACATGCGGCATCAAACGTCGTTCAGCCGGATCGTAGTCGTTCGAGAAGCTCCATTCGTGGATGCCCATCTTCTGACTGCTTAAATTGACGCCGCGCGGCAGGCGCTCATGCATTGAGCCGCCCTGGCAATATTTGTCGATCGAAATTGCCGCTTCATGTGCGTGCGCTACCGCCCAAATAATATTCTTCGGCCCAAATGCCGAGTCACCGCCGAAAAACACGCCATCTCGAGAGCACATCATAGTCACTTCATCAACGACCGGACATTCCCACTCGTCAAACTCGATGCCGACATCTCGCTCAATCCAAGGAAAAGCGTTGTCCTGCCCAATCGCGAGGATGACGTCATCGCAGGGAATGATCACTTCACCGACCGGCGTGCCACGGTCGATGCGACCATTTTCATCGATGTTGTATTCCATTTGATCGAACTTCATGCCGACTAGCTTGCCGTCTTCGATGACGAATTCTTTCGGCGAATGGTTGATCACTATTTCAACATTCTCTTCTTCTGCGTCATCTAATTCCCACTCAGACGCCTTAAAGAAGCCGCGTGGCTTGCGCGCCATGACTTTGACTTCTTTTGCGCCGATGCGAAGTGCCGTGCGACAACAGTCCATTGCGGTATTGCCTACACCGATGATCAGGACTTTCTCGCCGATCTCTTTAACGTGCTCGAACGCGACCGATTCTAACCAGTCGATACCAATATAAATATTTTCCGAATCGTACCGTCCGGGTAGTTTTAGCTCCTTACCACGCGGCGCTCCGGTGCCCACAAATATGGCGTCGAATCCGCCCTCATCCAGCAGCTCTTTCATGCTCTCGATGCGGTGATTCATTTTGACGTCAGCGCCCATATCAATGATGTAGCCGATTTCCTCGTCAAGCACGGTCGGCGGTAACCTAAATTGCGGAATGTTGGTTCGCATCAAACCACCGGTCATCGACAATGCTTCGAAAATCGTGACTTCGTAGCCCAACGGCAACAAATCGTTCGCGACGCCAAGTGAGGCACAGCCTGCGCCAAGCAGCGCGACTTTTTTACCATTGGATTTCTTGGGCGCCTGGGGCAAGCGGTCCGTGATGTCGTCGCGATGATCCGCAGCGATTCGTTTCAAGCGGCAGATCGCGACCGGTTTATCTTCCACTCTGCCGCGACGACAGGCAGGTTCGCAGGGTCGATCACATACACGCCCCAAAATGCCCGGAAATACGTTTGATTCCCGGTTGAGCATGTAGGCGTCAGAAAACTCGCCTTGAGCGATGAGACGGATATATCCAGGAACATCGGTATGAGCAGGGCAAGCCCACTGACAGTCGACTACCTTGTGAAAATAATCAGGATTTGAGGTATCAGTTGGCTTCATTCGCGTGGCACGCGGACGGCGCTCCTGCAGTCTGGCGAACATCGCCGTTGCCATTTATTTTCCGTAGGATAGCGGGATCGACCGGAAAGTAAACCATTTTGCGCTGTTTGCATTTGATCACAGCAATTTTTTGAATTCAACGACATATTGTTCACTCGCGGGCATTCGTCAAACGCGCTATCGCGCCCGATTAAACTCCATTTTTTGGCCCAACTGATCGCCAGTGAGTAATCCGTCCTGATACGCAATCGACCCATTAACGATCGTTGTGTCCACCGTCGAGCGGAACGTATGTCCAGTAAAGGGCGACCAATGGCATTTCGCCAACAGACTAGCATCGGTGACTAAGCTTGGTTTGTCGGGATCCATAATGATGAGATCAGCGAAATATCCTTCTCTGACGTAGCCACGATCGACAACGCCAAAAATATCCGCGACCGCGTGACTGGTCTTATCCACAATTCGTTCGTAACTAAACTTGCCCTCACCGACAAGATCGAAAAGACACAACATGACGTGCTGGACCAAGGGGATCCCTGCCGGAGATTTGAAGTAAGACTTTCCTTTCTCGCTAATCGTATGCGGCGCGTGGTCTGTCGCAATGATGTCAATGCGATCTTCTACAACCGCTTTGACGAGCGCATCCCGGTCAGCTTCAGTTTTGATTGCCGGATTGCACTTAATGCTTGCGCCAAGATCGGCGTAACGACTTTCCTCAAACCATAGGTGATGCACACAGGCCTCTGCGGTAATACGCTTACCTTGCCGCGGTCCTTTAGTGAACAGACCCATTTCTATCGCTGTCGTCAGATGCAAAACGTGTAACAACGCGTCATGACGACGAGCCAAGTCAACCGCCTGACTTGATGACAACAAACATGCATTGGCAGAACGGATATTGGGATGCTCCGACATGGGCACATCCTCGCCATACTCAGCCTTTGCTTTCGCCTCATTGTCACGAATGGTCGGTGAATGTTCGCAATGAGTTAGAACGATGACCGGCGCGTGCTCGAATAAGAGCTCCAGCGCTTCAGGATCATCCACCAACATATCGCCGGTCGATGCGCCCATAAACGCCTTAATGCCGCACCCTTCGCCAACTTGCAACGCTTTGATCTCTTCAATATTGCGGTTCGTCGCGCCGAGATAAAAACCGTAGTTTGCTCTGCAGCGACCCTTTGCGAGTTCGTACTTATCTGCCAGGGCTTCGCGCGTCGTTGTCTTCGGATTAACGTTAGGCATATCCATGAAACTGGTAATGCCGCCCGCAACAGCCGCGGCGGACTCTGTCGCCAAATCACCTTTGTGTGTCAGTCCAGGTTCACGAAAGTGCACCTGATCGTCAATCATGCCAGGCATCAAAAACTTGCCGAACGCATCGATGACAGTTGTGTCGCCATCTGCCGTGAGGCCCGAGCCAATTTTTTCGATTCGTTCACCGACGATAAGTACGTCGGCATCTCGCGTCTCGCCCTCATTGACCAGCTGCGCGTTCGTAATAAGGAGTTTGCTCATTTCGCGAACCTATCAGTGGCTTGTACTAATTCGTGTGTATTGCCTGGCTCAAATGCCGCATGACCCGCGTCATGCACCATACGCAAGTCGGCCTCCGGCCAAGCCTGGGCCAGTTCCCACGCAGATATAGGCGCGCATACAACATCGTAGCGACCCTGCACGATAACCGCCGGAATCTGTCGAATGCGATCGATATTGTTGATCAGCTGGTTGTCATCCATAAAACCGTTGTTGACAAAGTAGTGACACTCAATTCGCGCCAGCGCCAATGCCATGTCGTCCGCCTCAAATTCTGCGGCAATTTCCTCGTTAGGCAATAGGGTGCTGGTAGACCCTTCCCAAGTCGACCACGCCTTGGCGGCCTCCATCCTGACGGCTGGATCGTCGCTGGTTAAGCGACGATGATAGGCGTGTAACAGGTCATCTTGCTCAGACTTAGGAATGGGGCGCAAATAATGTTGCCACCTTTCCGGGAACAATTCGCTGGCTCCATGTTGGTAGAACCAATCAATTTCCTTTTTACGCAACATGAAAATGCCGCGCAGTACGATTTCCGTGACACGCTCGGGGTGCGACTGACTGTAGGCCAATGCAAGAGTACTTCCCCAGGACCCTCCAAAAACCTGCCATTTTTCAATCTGTAGTGCCGCGCGCAAGATTTCAATATCGTTGACCAGATCCCAGGTCGTATTGTTTTCCAGGCTGGCATGTGGCGTGCTCTTCCCGCTGCCACGTTGATCGAAGAGAATGATCCGATAAAACTCCGGGTTCCAAAAGCGCCGCATAGCGCCTGTGCATCCGCCGCCGGGGCCGCCATGAAGAAACACTGCAGGCTTGCCACGTGGGTTGCCCGACTCTTCGTAGTAAATTGAGTGTCCGTCCCCTACCTCAAGAAAACCCGTTACGTTCGGTGCAATCTCAGGATAAAGCTCTCGTCTGGTGACGTTCATATTCATCTGCCGGATTATGGGAGGCCGAGCGATTGATTGCTATTGTTTTCATTTATCACTGTCTGTAACAGACCCTAAATCAATGACCTGATCGGCCAGCGCGATGGCGTCCGGCCGATGTGCCACAATGTTGCCCAGTACTTTTCTCTCTGTCGTCACATCCAGGTGACTGGTTGCCTCATCCAGAAACAATATCCGTGGGCGTCGATACAGCGCACGCGCTAGCGTCAGTCTTTGGATCTGGCCGCCGTGCGAACGCGAGCCATATCCGGCGCCATCGAGAACGCAGAAATATTTTCTGTGATTGTTCCCTGAAACATTTGGTCGTTTTGCAAAACAAATGCTGACTGCGCGGTCATACGGTGGCGATCCCAAAGTGATCGTTCAAAACCATCAATCGCGACACAACCATCGTTAGGCTCCAGATGCCCGGCAAGAATGCGTAGCAAGGTAGTCTTGCCGCAGCCCGACGGACCAACGATTACTGCATTCGCACCGGCTTTTATGCTGCAGCTGAAATCTCGAATAACAACCTGGTTGTCGCCGTAGGAAAACGACAGGCCGTTAGCTCGAAAATCACCCTCTACATTCGATCGGATAGCCCCACTGGGACTTTCCGGCACAGGAGCGGCTTGCACAATATCAAACAGCCGATCGGTGTGTACGCGAAGCAATGAAAACGTTTGTATTAAGCCCGCGAGCGCAATTGCGGCGCCAGCCAGTCTTGAGCGAAGCCCCATGAAGGCAAATACGACGCCGAGCGTTATTTCCTTATCCAGGATGCCTGAGATCGCAACCGCTAAAAACATAAGCTGCTCGCCCATACTGATTGCGCCAAGGCCAGTCCCCCTTCCGATCGCGATTTTTCCCTGCTTGATGTTGACCTGGGTCGCGGATAGAAAATGGCTTTGCCAATGCTGCCGGCGAATAGCGCTAAGACCCAAACTTCTCACCGTCTCGTAGCCGCGCAGAGTTTCCACGAGCGAGCTACTTTGCAGAGCCCTGTGTATAAGCAACTGCCGTCCTAATCGCCGACTCACCGGCAATAATGCAACGGTAACTCCAAGCGTCAAAGCCAAGCCAAGCGCAGATACCAACGTTAACCAAGGACTGTACAATGTCATAATGACTAAGGTCGTCACCAAAACGACGAACTGAACGAACGCGTTGACACTATGTGTAGCGATCGCTTCCCTGATTGGCGTAAGCGAGTCGAGTTTTGACATCAAGTCGCCAAGATGACGACGCTTCACGAACTTGACCGGCAATCTAAGCAGGTGATTCAAAATCGAAATCGTACTGTCCGTCGTCAGTCGTGTCCCAACATAGAGGCTAATCCAGCCGCGGAGCGCATCAAGCAGAAGGGTTGCAGTCATAATGAGCGCAAGCCCCGCAAGACCGCACAAAAGCCACATCCGATCCTGCCCCATGACCACTTCGTCGATAAGAATCTGGGTCGCGATAGCAGGAACGAGCGCAAGTAGTTGGGACACGAATAACAGGCAAAGCATTAGCCCTAAAAATCGAAATAAATTTTGGAAACTTCCGGCGATCCGAAGAATGCCGAAATCGCTGCTGTATGCTCCCGGCGAAAAGTCGTTCGTCTTGGTAAATTCGAGCGCAACACCCGTAAATGACTCATCCATTTCTGCGAATTGAATGGTGCGTTTACCAATCGCTGGATCGTGAATAGTCCAATCGCTTCTGCCAATGGCGGTTAGCAGTACGAAATGATTCATGCGCCAATGCAGAACTGCCGGAAGTTTAAGATTCGGAGTTTCTCGCAGCGACAATCTAACTGGCCGCGAGATCAACTGTAGCGAATCCGCTATCTTGACCAATTCCTGAAATGTCGCGCCATGTCCCGACAGTTGGGCGCCCTGCCGCAGGCGTTCCAGCGAAATCGACTTTCCGAAGTGCGCGGCCACCATCGCGAGACAGGCAAGGCCGCATTCCGTACGTTCATGTTGCAATACGACGGGTGTGCGATTGCGCGAAAACAGGCCGGCACAGTCAGGCACGACGGTTCGATTGGCGCGTTACAGAACGTAACAGCCACTCATAGAGCCGCAGTCTTTGTTGCACGATGTCGGCCTGAAATGAAATGCCGGATTGTAGTGACCAATTGGCATTTGCGTATTCGATTTGATCATCATCGAGGGCCGCACGCACCTCAAATACCGGCCCAGGAATCATCAACGGTACATCGACCTCAGTTGGCAGGAGAGCGACGCCCGATACGCTTAACACTGTGGCCGAGAATGTTCCGAAAACCGCTTGCGGATATGCATCGAGCCTTATTTCTACGGGTTGACCGGGTTGCAACATGCGCGCTTGCGACGTTGAAACGTACAACCAGGCCTCCAGAGTGGATTCTATCCGGCGTAGTTTTGCGAGCACCTGCCCGGATTTAACAACAGCACCCGGAACAACGAGAAGATGCGCTATGCGCGCGTTTTCCGATGCACGGTACTCACCCGAAAACGAATAATCTGCAGCAACGATTTCCCTTTGTAATCGTTCAACTTCGATGGCATGCCGAACCACCTGTTGCGCCTCTAGTTCCCGAAATTCACCGGTTGATCGCTTGAGCATCACCAAATTCTGCTCAAATTCGACCACGCGGAGCTCCGTTTCGGTCTTCCCCGCTCGCGAACTCAACAATGCAGCAACCTGCCGGTCATATTCGTCACGCGCTATGTGGCCATCGTTGGCAAGCGTCCGACTTCGCTCGAACTGCACCTCACGTAATTGAAGTTGCTCCACGTAGGTCGCAAGAATATTTTCTCCGAGACGGAGCTGAAGGTCCGCCGCCTGCAAGTCTTCTTGCAAGGCCTGCCAACGATCGGTGGCAAGCTGTTTCTCGTGCAAATACACTTTCTCAAGAATATGCAGCTCACTTCGGAGCGATTGCAAACGCATTTTTGCCGCCGGTTGGCCTTGTGTCGAGCCGTCGCCGCTGGTAATTCTCAGCAACAAACGATCGTCTGGAACGACTTCTCCGGCAACAACATAAACACCTTCGACACGGCCCGATTGACTTGCGACAACGTCGACCAAACCGCCAGAGGGCACCAAAATGCCAACTGCACGGGAACGCAGGGGCACCTCAACAACAACCACCGCAGCAATCAGTGCTGCAACGACCAAGAAGCTCACAATCAAGCCAACCGTTGCAGAGGGTGGTATTATAATTGTGACACCGCTAAAGAGACGGTAGCCAACCGCCTGTGTTGCCTTTCTACGAAATAAAGCTTGTTCCGTTTTGCGCCGCGCGACATCCCCGCTCATATAGAATCACCCCCGCTGGACGTAGGGGCAAAGTGCAGCATGTAGCGAGTTGCAGTGCGATTGATCAATCCAGCCGATTCATCCAGATTCGATTTCGAGTCGCACGCTAATTTGTCGAAAACAATCACTCAGATGGGCGTCAATGCGTTAATCTCTGCTGCGCACTGGAAATAGTTAACGAGTCAAATGAACACCACCGATTATGTGAACCTGATCGATACCGCCTCGGTTTACGATGTTGCGAAGGTATCGCCGCTGGAAAAAGCCGTGAATCTTTCTGTGCGGTTGGGCAATCAAGTGCTAATGAAGCGCGAAGATCTGCAGCCCGTTTTTTCGTTTAAGCTTCGCGGCGCGTACAACAAACTCTCCACATTGAGTGATGACGCGATTGCAGCGGGGGTCATTTGCAGCTCCGCCGGCAATCATGCCCAGGGCGTCGCTCTGGCGGCCAAGCGGCGCAACGCTCGTGCGGTCATCGTAATGCCGATAACAACGCCGACGATTAAGGTCGATGCTGTTATTGCGCTGGGTGGGGAGGTCCTTCTCCACGGAGATACCTACGACGACGCTTTTGAAAAAGCCAAGGAGATTGAGGCCGCCCAAGGACTCACATTCATTCATCCTTTTGATGATCCAGCCGTTATTGCCGGTCAGGGAACGATTGGACGCGAACTGGATGATCAAATGGATCCCGAGGTAACGGCTGTGTTCGTTCCCATCGGCGGTGGCGGGCTAATCTCCGGAATAGCCAGCTATTTAAAGCACAAACGACCGCACGTAAAAATCATTGGTGTGGAGCCAACTGATTCCGCTGCGATGAAGACGTCGTTGCTGGCTGGCAAACCCGTGACACTTGATCACGTCGGAATATTCGCAGACGGCGTCGCTGTTAGACGAGTCGGTGATGAGACTTTTCGCCTATGCCAGGCATTGGTTGATGAGATCGTCACGGTCGACACCGATCAGATCTGCGCCGCTATTAAGGACATTTACGAAGACACACGCTCCATTGTTGAACCAGCGGGCGCATTGGCGGTTGCTGGCATTAAGAAATACGTTTCAGAGCAGGGCGTAACCAAGCAGGCATTTGTCGCCATCAATTGCGGCGCAAATGTAAATTTCGATCGCCTGCGCCACATTGCCGAGCGATCCGCAGTAGGCGAACAGCGGGAAATGCTGCTAGCCGTCGAGATCCCGGAGGAACCCGGTAGCTTTCGAAAGTTTTGCGAAGCCATTGGTCGACGCGGAATCACCGAGTTCAACTACCGCTTCAGTGAGGCCAAAAGTGCCCATATTTTCGTTGGCGTGCAATTACGTAACGGCGCAGAGGAACATCAGGAGCTTGTCGAGAAACTGAATGATCTAGGCTACGTATTTGTCGATCTAAGTGATAACGAAATGGCTAAGTTACATATTCGTCACATGGTTGGCGGCAGCCCATCAAATATTGAAGATGAGCGGCTGTTCCGTTTTGAATTTCCGGAACGACCTGGTGCGCTATTGGACTTCCTGCTTTCCATTGGCACCAAATGGAATATCAGTTTGTTTCACTACCGCAACCACGGTTCTGACTATGGCCGCGTCCTTGCCGGAATCCAAGTGCCCGAAAACGAAAGCGACGAGTTGGCCGCTCACTTGGCTGATTTAGGCTATGCCCACTTCGAAGAAAGCGACAATCCTGCGTATAAGATGTTCTTAGCTAACCTCTGATTAGTCGCGATAGGTCGGATCAATACGATCTAGTTTTCGCAATAAACCCGGCCATGCAAGACCACCGCCCATACCGCGGGTCACCATTTCAAACTGTTCTTTGATACCCGCGACAATCTGCGAATTTATTTCTGTCAGTGCGACACCCGCCGACTGCGCCGCGAGTTGTGTTTGGCAGGCAGTTTCGAGTGCGTACATATAAATAAACGCATCCGGTATGGTCGCCCCGACTGTCAGCAAACCGTGGTTTCGAAGAATTAGAAAGTTGTTGCTGCCAAGGTCGGCGACCAGTCTCGGTTTCTCATCGTCATTCAACGCTATACCTTCGTAGTCGTGATACGCCAGGGATGCAGTGGCGAGAAGCGATATCTGCGACAGCGGACGAAGACCATCTACTTGTGCCGACACCGCGACGCCGGATCGAGTATGCGTATGCAAGACACAACCAACATCGTGCCTGGCGGCGTGAATGGCGCTGTGGATAGTGAAGCCAGCCGGGTTAATGGGTCCACCTGACTCTGTCACGATTTTTCCATTCAAATCAACCTTCACCAGGCTACTGGCCGTCATTTCCTCAAAGAGCAAACCGTACTCATTGATTAGGAAGTGTTCATCCGGACCTGGGACCTGCGCGGAAATGTGCGTGAAAACGAGATCATCCCAACCGAATAGCGCGATGAGTCGATAACAAGCAGCAAGGTCGACGCGGACCTGCCATTCCTCTGCACTTACGTTTACGTGTGGCGTCTGTGATGTGCTGCCCATAAAGAATCCTCCTAAACAAACTCACCAAATCCAGCGATTAGCAGTTTCGTCTGAAACGTACTTTTCGTCATATAACGGATGGTAATCACCCCATTTTTAACTGACGCCAAAAGCAGAGATCATGCTGCACGCGGCATATGTTTCGATGGCAAGCTACCATTCGCCTTGTTGGGCCGTTCATGATTGTAAAACCAAAGCCAGTCAGTGGCATAGCCCTGCACCTCTTTAGTTGAAGCAAACAGGTATTGGCTTAGCCAGCCGTACCGCACTGTGCGATTGTAGCGCTCGACGTAGGCGTTCTGTTGCAGTTTGCCAGTCTGAATAAACTCAAGCTGGATTTTATGTTTATCCGTCCACTTTTCCAGCTCCTGGCTGATAAATTCTGGGCCATTATCGCAGCGCAGTCGCTTAGGTTTTCCGCGCCATTCGATAATTTGATCCAGGGCGCGAATAACACGCACCGCAAGCAATGAAAAATTCGCCTCAACGCCCAAGCATTCGCGGTTAAAGTCATCAAGCAGATTAAACAGGCGAAATGATCGACCATCACTCAACTGGTCATGCATAAAATCCATTGGCCAGATGTCATTGGGCGCATCCGCTTCATCAGCGAGGCGTCCATCCCCCCAAATTTTGCACGCCACTTATAGAAACTGGCGTTACTCATGCCGTGTTCCCGACACAAAGCCGGAACCGGCGTGCCGGATTAGGCTTGTTTCAGAATCGACAGAATCTGGCTATCGCTGTATCTCGATGTTTTCATTTGAGAATCTCCTTCGTTCAGGTTACGAGAAAATTCTACTTTTGAGGTCAGCTATTTTTGGGGCTGATTACCGTCCACCAAGGGTGGTTCGATGGGTTCAGAGCCACCTTGGTGGACCACTAGTCTCAAGTGACGCTTGAGACAAAGCGCTCCACCGCCTGCGCCAACCGCCGAGGCTGCTCAAAGTGCACCATGTGGCCGCAACCGGAGATAGTTGCTGTCTGTTGATTCGGAAACGGCCGCGCGCCCGGCGATGCATCAATTAGGGGGCTCAACGCATCGCTGAAGGCAGAATCCTCGCCCGCAACGAGAAGAACCGGAGCAGAAACATTTTCCCAGCAGGCTGCGGCCTCGGCCCGACGATACTGGATTGCATTCGGTAACTTGTGGGCCGGATCTGCACGTAACACGATTCGTCCATCGTCATCCTCGCTCGCCCACTGTTGGGCGACGTACAGCGCTCTATCC
>JABIUH010000362.1 GCA_018701055.1 Woeseia sp.
AGATTGGCTGGCACTTGCTCAGAGAATTAACGCGCAATTTTCCAAGAATGACAATCTTGCCGGTATCGTCATAACTCACGGAACCGACACAATGGAGGAGATTGCCTATTTTCTAAACCTGACGGTGAAGTCAGATAAACCTGTCGTCCTAGTGGGTTCCATGAGGTCCGCCAATGAAATTTCGGCTGATGGGCCAGCCAATTTGATTAACGCAGTAAGGGTAGCCATCAATGAGCAGGCGGTTGGTCAAGGTGTATTGGTCGTCCTTAACGAGGACATTACTGCGGCACGAGACGTATGGAAGACAGATAACCGCCGGGTTCAAACGTTTCAGGGATCGAATGTTGGCCATATAGGCACTGTCGATCCCGACGGTGTTCGCTTCTACCATCGCCTTCTGCAACCGCACACGACAAGTTCAGAGTTTGATGTCTCAAACCTTGCGGCGTTGCCGGTAGTAAATATTTTGAGTGACTTTACTGGCATCGATGAAAACCTAGTCCGCAATTTCGGGAAGCAAGAAATGGATGGCCTGGTGGTTCGCACTTTTGCAGGGGGACGCATGAGCACTGGCATGTTGGTTGGCCTCGCAAGTCTGGAGCAACGCGGCACACCGATAGTGATTACATCGCGAGTTCCCGGTGGGAGGATTGTAAGTGCACCGGACTATAGTTTTTCGGCTGTTGTATCGAATGGCCAGCAAGACAATAAGGCCAGGATATTACTAATGTTGGCACTTACCCGGACTTCGGAATTTAGCGAAATTCAGCGAATATTCGACACATATTAGAACGATGGGTATGGCCGCTTCTGAACGAACGGGGACCTTCACTGTTTCAACATTCGAGTCATCTGAACTGCCGCTATTGATGAAAGCGAATATTAGGCGATTAGTGGGACGAGCTTAATCTCGATTTGTATTTAATTTAGTATTTCTGCTCCTCAATAAATGACTTGTCACTAAAAATCAATCCGCATGCAATTTGAATGCTTTGCCTGACAACGCCGCTGGATTGGGTATCATTCAATCTCAACTCCCACGAAGGAATGGATCATGAAATCATCTGACCGCAATCTTGGAATGGACCGCTCGATTTCGCGAAGAGATCTTCTTCTGGGAATGGGTGCCTCGGCGGCAAGTGCCTTCGTGCCCGGCCAGGCATTCGCTGACGAGATGCTCAAGCTTGAGGGCAGCAGCGGTCCTTACTATCCCCCTGGGCTTACCGGATTACGTGGGAGTCACGTCGGTTCCTTTGAGGTTGCACACCAGCTTGGAAGGGAAGGTCGGCGTGATTGGGGCTCTGTGGATGAGCCGGATGCAGATCTCTACGACTTAGTGGTCGTTGGGAGTGGCGTCAGCGGACTTTCAGCCGCGCATTTCTATCGTCAGGAGCATCCTGACGCTCGAATCCTGATCCTCGACAACCACGACGATTTTGGCGGTCATGCCAAACGGAATGAGTTTCAGGTCGAAGGTCGCACCCTCATGACTCACGGAGGAAGCGAGATCCTCGAAGGTCCCGGTGAGTACAGCGATATCGCCAGGGATTTGTTCGATGATCTGGGTATCGAGCCGAAGCGTTTGGGTGATGCCTACGACTTCGATTTTTATAAAAAGAATGGACTAACTGCTGGCGTGTATTTCGATCGTGAGACCTTCGGCGTCGATCGCACGCTCGCTCATCCGCTGGTTAATGTTAATCATTATCAGGGATGGATCGCCGCCGCGGAATCACGGCTTTCATATGAAGATGCAGTCCAGCAAATGCCAATCTCGGATGCTGCTAAACGCGAGATGATGCAGTTGCTGACGACTACTAAAAATGCGGTTCCTGATCATTCATTCGCAACGGAAGATGATTATCTCAATAGCATTAGTTATCGGGAATTTCTCAGCGAAAACTTAAACATTCAAGAGCCTGAGATCTTCACAGTTTTTGAAAATCTGACGACGGACTGGTGTGTTGGAATCGAAGCGGTTCCGGCGCTCGAAGCATTCTACTGGGGGCTGCCAGGAATCAATGCCACCAGTCTTGGCAGTGATCGCGTTGACGACAGTGGTGGGTTTGGATCCAGCTCCGAAATGTATCCCACCTATCATTTTCCAGATGGCAATGCCTCGGTTGCTCGCATGCTTGTGCGTAGCTTGATTCCCGATGTGGCACCAGGAACCACGATAGAAGACCTCGTGTTGGCTTCCTTTGATTATTCGAAGCTCGATCGAGCGGACTCGAATGTTCGCGTTCGTTTGCAAAGTACGGCGGTAAACGTCGAACATGACGGCACGCCGCAGTCGTCGAGCCGCGTCGGAATCACCTATGTACGTGACGGTCAGGCGAACCGCGTTTGGGCCCGACATTGTGTCCTTGCTTGTTACAACCAGATTATTCCGCACCTGTGTCCCGAGCTACCCGATCCCCAGCGACAGGCGCTCACCACGATGGTCAAGTCTCCTATCCTCTATTCCAACGTTGCGTTGCGAAATTGGCAGTCGTGGAAAAAATTGGGCATCGGCGCCTTGCTGAACCCGGGCAGCTATTTCGTGTCGACTCATCTGGATTATCCGGTTGATTTTGGAGGCTACCGATATGCTCGAGATCCCGACGAACCTGCTATTGTTCACATGGTCCGTTTTCCGCATCAATCGAACGCTGGTTTAACGCCGAGCGAACAAAAACGACTCGGGCGCCACGAACTGTATGCCACGCCATATGAGACTATCGAACGCAACCTTCGTCAGCAGCTTGCTGGCAGTTTGTCTGAGGGAGGTTTTGATCCGGCTCGAGACATTGAAGGCATCACCGTTAATCGCTGGGCACATGCTTACATCAACAGGGCAAACCCACTTTATGATGAAATTTACGAAGACGGCGAGGATGAGCGCTATCCCTTTGTTCGCGGTCGCAAACCACTCGGCCGTATTGCGATTGCAAATTCGGACGCTGGATCGATCTCGCTAATTAATGTTGCCATTGAACAGGCACATCGCGCGGTCGGTGAATTGCTTTGACACCTCTTCGGTCGATTTCAGTATTACTTTGCGTGTTGATTACTCAAAATATCTCTGCCCCATTTGCGAATGAATCCTCAATGACTTCAGTTCAACTCTTGACGGCTTTTTCAGGTGAGAGCGCGACGCAGTATGAGTCGGTCTTCCACTTCTCTGAAGAGTCCAGAATCATCGGTGTTGAGTTACACGCCGTTGGAATGGATAACACGACAGCGCGTTATTCCGGTCAGGATGAGGAACCTTGGAAAGAGGTCAACAACATCCTGCGATTCACAACGGCTGACGGATTCGAGGGCGTGTCGGGTGTGGATACGTATTATCAGGGCGAATTCAGCGATGCGCACTTGTTGGAATTGCAGGATGTAGTCGACGATCTCGTTATGTTCCGGTCATTAGATCCGGTCAAGGTTTCGTCGATGCTTGAGGATACGCGGCCGGGCCTCAGTAACGAGGTGCGTGCGAGTATCGATATCGCGCTTTGGGATCTCGCAGCCCGCAAGGCAGATCGTCCACTATATGAATTGCTAGGGGCGACGCGTGACTCAATGGAAGCGTACGCGAGTCTACCGTTCTACCATTCGCTTCCCGAGTATGTCGATGCCGTTCACGAGTATGCGAAGCTTGGCTTCACGAATTTCAAATTTCACGTTTGGGGTTCGATTGAAGAAGACCTTAGTCTCGTAGAATTGGTTCAGCGGACATTTGTAGATTCTCGCTATCGCTTTATGATCGACCTCGAGAGCATGTACGATTTTGAGGATGCCGTGAGGTTGGGTGCGCAAATGGATGAGGGATTGTTCGTTTGGCTCGAAGCACCCATTAACGACGATCTCCTGGAACAATATAGCGACCTCAGGAAGAGGCTCGCGGTACAGATCATTCCTGCCGGCTACAATATTTATTCTCCCGAGTTCATCAGGCAGGGGATCGAGGCCGGTTCCTGGGATGCGGGTAGGTTCGATTCAACCGTGGTTGGCGGAATTTCGGAGGCACTCGAACTCCTGATAATAGCCAACGATGCCGAATTGACGATCGATATCCAGAGCTGGGGTTATACGTTGGCCCAAGCAGCCAATCTACATCTGATGCTCGCAAATGAGCGCACCCAATACTTTGAAGCATCGATGCCCCAGCAAGCCTTCGAGTTTGGGATGACGAATGGCAGCTTGCTGGACCAGGGCAGGGTAGTGGCACCGGAAGGGTCCGGCCTGGGTGTTAGTGTCGATTGGGATCGCCTGGTGACGGCGGATTTCCATGTCCACTTAGCGTTTGATCTTTCTGCCTCACCGAGCGATTCCGCACAACATTGAGAATATTCGATGCCGTTGCTGCGACTTTTGTTTCGCGCCGGTTTGCCCCGGTTGTATCGGCACCGTTATCAGACTTCCTGGCGCGCACAATTGCATGGCAACGTAGAGACCTGATGAGCCACAGGCTAATGGTAGTAAGGCATGCGTATCAAACCTTGACTCTGGACCATAGTCTAGTGTTTAAGATTCAGCTATGGATAAACAAGCAGACCAAAAACTAACCATCGGACGCATCGCGAGCCAGGCCGATGTCGGGATCGATACGATCCGTTTTTACGAACGACGTGGCCTGTTGCCAGCACCCTCGCGCACTACATCCGGCTATCGAATCTATGTACCGGAGACGGTGGGTAGACTAAATTTTATTCGTCGAGCAAAAACGGTGGGCTTCAGTCTTCAGGAGATATCCACGCTGCTCGAATTGCAGGACACCGGTGGTGCCAAAGCGGAAGTCAAAACGATTACTCAGCGTAAACTCGAACACATCGACGCGAAAATTGATGCCTTAAAACGTATGCGCGATGTGTTGCATACGCTTAATCAGGATTGCTCTGGCAAAGGCGATATTGGTGGCTGTCCGATCATCGAAGCGCTGTCAGAAGACCCAAATGACACAAGCGAAAGTCATCATGAATAGCGCCGCTATAAGTAGTGACACTCTGCGAACCTCCATTACCGGAATGACGTGCGGGGCCTGCGCCGTGCGTCTTGAAAAAGCGTTGCTGCGCGCGCCTGGCGTTGAATCTGCATCGGTTAATTTCGCTACCGAACAGGCCGATGTCACCTTTAACAGCGCAAGCACCAATGCCGTTGGTATCGCCGAGACAGTAGCGAAAGCAGGTTTTGGCGTGCACGAAACGAATTTCAGTTTCGACGTCGGCGGAATGACCTGTAGCGCCTGTGCGATGCGCGTTGAAAAAGTTCTCAAAAAGGTGCCGGGTGTCCTCGATGCAGCGGTTAATTTTGCGCTGGAACGTGCCGAAGTGCGCGCTGTCGCCGGAACGATTACACCTCATCTGCTGGAAAATACTGTTAGCAAAGCAGGTTACTCCACACATTTTCGCGCTGATAACGTTGACGAAGAGGAAGCGTATCGCGAACAGGATGCG
>JABIUH010000042.1 GCA_018701055.1 Woeseia sp.
AAGTGTGCAGTAGTTCCTAATTTCCAACTTCAGGGTTACCGCCCCGATGGGCACGTGTTAAGCTTACTATTCCGATATATAATAAAATACTTATGTATTTATGCAAGTTGCAACTGAGCTTCTGTTACAGCAACTCAAAACGCTCGGCGACCCAACCCGCCTGCGCTTAGTGGCCTTGTGTCGCCAGGGAGAATGCAGCGTTTCCGAACTGACGCGAGTGATTGGGCAAAGCCAACCGCGAATTTCACAACAGTTGAAACAGCTTTGTGATGCGCAAATTTTGCGCCGATTCAGAGATGGCAAACGAGTCTTCTACCGTGTGCCGCCGCAGAAAAATGCACCTGACTCGCTGCGTCGCTTGCTGGAACTGATTCCGGAGCAGGATCCGATTTTCGTCGCTGACTGGAAGTTGCTTCGTGAGGGTCGTGGGCGGCGGGTGGGAGATGCAGCGCGAGGGGATGGTGATACCTCAGCAGACCGTGCGCTACATCGAGCCATATTGGATTTAACCGTTACCGCTCCCTTGGGGGACCTGCTTGATATTGGTTGTGGACGAGGCGCAATTTTGAAATTACTCGCCAGTCGCGCGAGTCGCATCGTCGGCGTTGATATCGATAGTGACGCCCGCCAGTTGGCTCGTGCTGAGCTCATGTTGGCTGGAATTCCAAATTGCAATCTGCGCAAGGGCGACATGTATCGATTGCCATTCGCCGATCACGAATTCAACACGATCATAATCGACGATGTGTTACGCAACGCTCATGATCCGGTGAGAGCGCTTGAAGAGGCGAGTCGGGTGTTGCGGCCAGGCGGGCGCATGTTTGTATTGGAATCGTTGCGGACAAATACGTCTGCCGATGTGCAGGCGTCGTTAGCTGAATGGTGTCAACAATCCGGATTGCGACTGTCGCCGGCACGTTCAGTGCCTAAAAAAAATCCACGGTGGCTGGTATCGGTCGCAATTTTGCCTGTCCGGCAACTACAACCGCAAAGAGCCGCGTCATGACGAACACGAACAATGACAAACGAATCGATGTTTCATTCGAGTTTTTTCCACCCAATAACGCTGCAATGGAGGAAACGTTGTGGCGCTCAATTGAACATCTCGCCGTTTTGGAGCCGCGTTTCGTATCGGTCACTTACGGTGCGGACGGATCGACCCGGCAGCGAACTCATGCCGCTGTTGCGCGTATTCTTGCTGAAACCAATCTAACCGCTGCGCCACATTTAACTTGTGTAGGTGCGAAGAAGGGGGAGATTGATGATATCGCACGCGAATATTGGGATATGGGCGTTCGGCACGTCGTCGCACTTCGCGGTGATCCTCCAAAAGATCGTGCGAAATATGTTCCAGAACCCGGTGGTTATGCGTACGCCTCCGACCTCGTGGCCGGATTGAAAAAGATTGCGGATTTCGAAATCTCTGTTGCAGCCTATCCAGAAGTTCATCCCGAGGCTGAGGATGCCGCCGCGGACTTACTGAATCTACGTCGTAAAGTTGACGCCGGCGCTAACCGCGCGATCACGCAATTTTTCTTCGACGTCAGCAAATTTTTACGTTTTCGCGATACCTGCGCTCGAGCAGGCATCGACACACCTGTTATACCCGGAATTCTTCCAATTACTCGCTTTCCACAGCTGGAACGATTTGCAGAGCAATGTGGAGCATCGGTTCCTGCCTGGCTTCGCGATCGCTTCGATGGACTCGAAGACGATGCCGAAACGCGCAAACTGATCGCAGCGAGCGTTGCTATCGAGCAGGTCGCGTTGTTGAAGCGCGAAGGTATCGAGGAATTTCATTTCTACACACTCAATCGCCATGAGTTGGCGTTTGCGATTTGTCATGCCATTGGCGTGCGACGGAGACAGGCGGCAGCCTGAGAACAATGATGGAAAGACAAGCAAGAATTGATTTATTGATGCAGTCGTTAGAGGAGCGGATCCTACTTCTCGATGGCGCGATGGGAACGATGATTCAGGGTTTCGGGCTGACCGAAGAAGACTATCGTGGTGCGCGTTACAAAGATTGGCCGTCAGATTTAAAAGGCAATAATGATCTTCTGACGCTTACCCAGCCGCACGTCATCCAGGATATTCATCGGCAGTTTCTGGAGGCCGGTGCCGACATCATTGAGACCAACACGTTTAATTCGAACGCGCCGTCGATGGGCGACTACGGTCTGGAGTCTTTGGTTGCTGAACTGAACCTGGAGGCTGCGAAGTTAGCGCGGAAGACCGCTGATGCATTCGAATCTGATTCGGGTCAACCGCGATATGTTGCGGGCGTACTCGGGCCAGCAAACCGCACCGCATCAATTTCACCGGACGTAAACGACCCGGGATATCGGAGTATCACCTTCGATGCGCTCGCAGAAACCTATCAAGAGGCTGCTACCGCATTGATCGAAGGCGGTGTTGATTTCCTGATGATCGAAACAATTTTCGACACGCTCAATGCAAAAGCTGCGATCTTCGCGACAAAGCGGAGTTTTGAAGAAACCGGTATTACGCTTCCCGTCATGATTTCAGGGACGATTACCGATGCATCGGGTCGTACGCTTTCGGGTCAAACGACGGAGGCTTTTTGGAATTCCGTACGGCATGCGAATCCTTTTATGGTGGGTTTAAACTGTGCTTTGGGCGCAGATGACCTACGTCCCTACGTCGCTGAGCTTTCGCGAATTGCCGATACCTTCGTTAGTGCACATCCCAACGCCGGGTTGCCAAACGAGTTTGGTGAGTACGATGAATCGCCGGAAGCGATGGCCGCAGTTGTTGGAGAATTCGCGAGTAGCGGCTTAGTCAATTTAGTTGGTGGCTGTTGCGGCACAACGCCTGCGCATATAAGTGCGTTGCGGGCGGCAATCGACGCTCAGGCGCCTCGAAAAATTCCAGAAATTGAGATCCGCTGTCGTTTGTCGGGATTAGAACCAGTTAATCTCGGCCCAGATGATTTGTTCGTAAATGTCGGCGAAAGAACTAACGTCACTGGCTCAGCGGTTTTTCGCAAACTGATCGAGGCGGATAACTACACGGATGCAGTGCAGGTCGCTCGACAACAAGTTGAGAACGGTGCACAAATCGTCGACGTCAATATGGACGAAGGCATGCTCGACTCTGAAAGCGCGATGGTCACCTATCTTAATTTGATAGCGGCCGAACCGGATGTAGCGCGCGTACCTGTGATGATCGATTCCTCGAAATGGTCGGTAATCGAAGCAGGCCTCAAATGTGTGCAGGGAAAAGGCGTCGTCAATTCGATTAGCTTAAAAGAAGGCGAGGAGATCTTTGTTCGCCAGGCCAGGTTGGTACGAGACTATGGGGCCGCTGTCATCGTGATGGCCTTTGATGAAAATGGACAGGCTGACAATGTCGAACGCAAGCTCGAAATTTGCAAACGCTCGTATCGAATTCTGGTTGACGAGGTTGGATTTTCCCCTGCAGACATCATTTTTGACCCCAATATATTTGCAGTGGCGACCGGCATCGACGAGCACAATAGATACGGCTTGGATTTTATTGAGGCAACGCGAGGCATAAAGGCTGAATTGCCGCACGCGATGGTCAGCGGCGGCGTGAGCAATGTTTCGTTCTCTTTTCGGGGCAACAATATTGTCAGAGAAGCGATTCATTCTGTATTTCTCTATCACGCAATTAAAGCGGGTATGGACATGGGCATTGTTAATGCCGGCCAGCTTGCTAACTACCAGGATTTACCAGAAACGTTGCGTAACGCTGTTGAGGACGTCGTGCTCAATCGACGCGATGATGCAACCGATCGTTTGCTTGATGCTGCCGAAGAATACAAAGGGAAGGCTGGCGGCCAAAAAGGTAAAACGAAGGATCTTAGTTGGCGCGAAAACGAAGTGGGCAAGCGCCTCGAGCACGCGCTCGTGAACGGCATTGACGAGTTTGTTATTGCAGATACGGAAGAGGCCAGATTGGCAGCTGTGAGACCCCTGGATGTCATCGAAGGCCCGCTCATGTCGGGTATGAACGTCGTTGGCGACTTGTTCGGCGAAGGAAAAATGTTTCTTCCTCAGGTCGTGAAGTCTGCGCGAGTCATGAAAAAAGCCGTCAGCCATCTGGTGCCATTCATTGAAGAAGAAAAAGGTGGCGTGATCGAAACCAATGGCAAGATTGTCATGGCGACGGTTAAGGGTGATGTACACGACATTGGCAAGAACATTGTCGGAGTTGTTTTGCAGTGCAATAACTTTGAGGTGACTGACCTTGGCGTAATGGTCTCGTGCGAGAAGATTCTTGAGGCAGCACGTCGTGAAAATGCGCAGATCATTGGGCTTTCAGGATTAATTACGCCATCGCTTGACGAAATGGTTCATGTGGCAAGCGAGATGCAGCGTCTGGGTTTTGAGCTGCCGCTTTTGATTGGTGGTGCGACAACATCACCAGC
>JABIUH010000018.1 GCA_018701055.1 Woeseia sp.
CCTCGAGCCACGAGAATGCTAATCGAATTTCAACCGGCGCGCTGCGCCAATTCTTCGGTCGCGACAACTCATTTACCGCAACAAGATCCGCTGAGATGATTTCACTCAACCTATCGAGATCACCGACTTCCCCTTTAAATTCAATGGGTTCCTCACGATTCGCCAATTCCGCTGGCGAGACGCGATCGAATAGTGGGTTTGTCATGGCGGGCGCATGATAAGGAGCTAATTGAGCACTGTCAAAGATTGTTCTACCGACGTCGCGTGCTAAAGCTGTTTCGCGGCCCGCCTGTGGCGTTGGACTTAACAGAATAATCACAACATACTGATTATATATGCAAAATCCGTCCTCACCTAAGATCGTCCTGGCCTCCGGGTCTCGATATCGACAAAACCTCCTGGACCGCTTTTTAAGCGATTACGAGACAGTTGTACCCGGCGTGGACGAAACGGCATTGGTGGATGAGCAGCCCACCGAGCTTGCCAGTCGATTGGCCAAAATCAAGGCCGAAGCGGCCGCCAGTTCAATGCACGATGCGCTAATTATCGGTGCCGACCAACTGGCGGTGCTCGATGACAAGGTTTTGGGCAAGCCCGGAGATCATCAGAAGGCCGTCGAACAATTGCTGGCCGCGACGGGAAAAACGGTAACCTTCTTAACCGCCATCTGTGTTCTGGATCCGGTTACCCGTCGACGCTTCGAACACACCGATAAAACCTCAGTTCAGTTTCGCCAGTTCGATCGACGCTTGGCTGATTCTTATCTCCGCCATGACGAACCCTATGATTGCGCCGGTAGCTTCAAAATTGAAGGTGCAGGATTTGTCCTGGTTGAGTCTGTCACGACTGACGACCCGACAGCGCTTATTGGGCTACCCATGATCTGGCTCGCGGGCACACTAAGAGAGCTGGGCTACCTCCTACCCTGAACCTCGAAAAACTGGGTCAGAGCCCAATAAAGGGCTCTGACCCAGTTTTCACCCAGTTGTCTAAATTCTTCTTTTGCGGCCACCACCACGAATTCTGTTCAGAAATCGATCCAGATCGTCCGGTAGAGGTGCCGTGAAATGCAATTCGTTCCCGCTGTCATCGGGAAACGCTATCGATTGCGCATGCAAGAACAAACGTTTTAAGCCCAGCTTTTTTGCCATGGCGTTTGTCTCAGGCATGCCGTAACGCTCATCGCCAACAATCGGGTGGCCGGTGTGCAAGGCATGCACCCTAATCTGGTGCGTCCGACCTGTTTTCGGCTGACACTGCATCAAACTGAATTGCCCAAAGGTTCGCGACAGCCGCATGGATGTCCGCGCCGCTTTGCCGGCACTATCCACAATAACGTGTCGCTCGCCATTCCTGCGATTTTGGACGAGCAATGGCGCGTCCACATATTCGTCACCAAGTTGCCAATCACCACTGACGAGCGCCATATAGTTCTTTTCGACCGTCCCCTTGCGAAACCGCTCATGCAGCTCACGCAGGGCGCTACGCTTCTTGGCGAGTACCAAACAGCCGGACGTTTCACGATCGAGCCGATGCGCAAGTGACAAATCGCGACATTCAGGCCGCGCCGCTCGAAGCAGCTCAATCGCGCCGAAACTAATACCGCTACCGCCATGTACTGCCAAACCACTTGGTTTGTTAATAACGAGAATTCTCTTATCCTCAAACAAAACTTGTTTTTCCAATGCCGCAGTCGGACCCAGCGGTGGCGCATCGGATGCGGCATCCATTCTGACAGGCGGGATGCGCACTTCGTCGCCTTCGATTAATCGGTACTCGGCTTTGACTCGCCCACCGTTTACACGCACCTCGCCGCGACGCAGGATTCGGTACACACGACTCTTGGGTACGCCTGGTAGCTCGCGCCGCAGGAAATTGTCGATCCGCTGATCTGCCATTTCCGAATCGATGCAAACTTTGCGGACGCCTACGTGCTGTCCGCCATTGTGTGATGCAGTGCTGGTATTCATGAATTACAACTTATTTTAGTTAGCTCAATGACTTATTAGGCATTGCCGGAGCCGGCAGCTATGCTATATTACCTTGCCGTGACGGTATTTGGGCTTTATTTACCCACCTCACGAACCGCTCATCACCGCGAAATCTGCAATATCAGTAATTTGACAGTTCGTCGCTTTGAGCTAATTTTAATTCATTTCTGGCCTCGCAAAGCCGAGACCAGATTCCGCGGTCGCAAGCACGGACATCCGGCGAGCACCGACGCGGCTGAGCCGCAGGGCATAAATGATCAGTTTTTTACTGGGTTTGATACAGCTGTATCAAGACAATCTGAAGTTTAAGATAAATGTCGCGGGCAATCCTTGCCCTGCGCGTCATTTAACCTACCCTTGCGCTCCCGCTTCGCTCTCAATGAGCCGTTCCTGTTTACTGCCCGCGAAATACCAAAAAGAAGGGCAACATGAAAAGAATGCTAATCAACGCAACTCAAGAAGAAGAGTTGCGCATGGCGATGGTCGACGGCCAAAACCTCTACGACCTCAACATCGAACTACCTGAAAGCGAACGCACTAAAGCCAATATTTACAAAGGTCAGATAACGCGCATCGAGCCCAGCCTCGAAGCGGCGTTTGTCAATTACGGCGCTGAGCGTCACGGCTTTCTGCCCCTGAAGGAAATTTCAAGCGAGTATTTCGTCGCGGATGGCGGTTCAGGCAAGCCTAATATCAAACAGGTGCTTCGCGAAGGCCAGGACATTGTTGTCCAGGTCGACAAGGAAGAACGTGGCAATAAAGGTGCAGCGCTAACGACTTATGTGAGTCTCGCCGGCCGATTTATCGTCCTGAAACCCAATAAGGATCGCTCTGGAGGCGTTTCCAGACGAATCATGGGCGAAGATCGCGACCTTGCGCGCAAGTCGCTTCGCGATGTCGAAGTCCCCGAAAACATGAGTGTGATATTACGGACCGCCGGTATTGAGCGGACCGCCGAAGAACTCACTTGGGACATGGAAAATCTGCTTGCCGTATGGGAAGCGATCAAGACGGTTGTCGTTGCACGCACCTCGCCATTCTTGATCTATCGCGAAAGCAGCTCCGTCGTTCGAGCGCTGCGCGACTATCTGACCAATGAAATTGGCGAAATTCTGATCGACGATGAAGCAACCTATAAGGAAGCGAAAGAATTCGTCGAGCAGGTAATGCCGCACAATCTTCGCAAACTAAAGTACTACACAGATCAGGTACCGCTATTTACGCGCTATCAGATCGACTCGCAGATCGAATCGGCGTTCGCACACTCAGTGAACCTGCCCTCAGGCGGCAGCGTTGTAATTGATCACACCGAGGCACTGATCTCAATCGATATCAACTCGGCCCGAGCCACTAAGGGCAGCGACATCGAAGCGACGGCGCTCAATACCAATCTAGAAGCAGCCGATGAAGTTGCGCGACAACTGCGACTGCGCGATCTCGGTGGACTTGTTGTCATCGACTTCATTGACATGGGCCCGCAGAAAAATCAGCGCGACGTTGAGAATCGTCTTAGGGAGGCCGTACGACAGGATCGAGCTCGCGTCCAGTTGAGCAAAATTAGTCGCTTCGGATTGCTTGAAATGTCCCGGCAACGAATGCGTCCGTCACTAGGTGAATCCAGCCATTTGGTTTGTCCACGATGTGCAGGCATTGGCAATATTCGCAATGTCGAATCGATCGCTCTTGCAATTCTGCGAATCATCGGCGAGGAAGCACGCAAAGAACGTACGACAAAAGTAATCGCGCAGCTGCCTATCGAAGTAGCAACTTATTTACTCAACGAAAAACGCGATTGGGTACAGAGTCTCGAATCACGTCACGACACTCAGGTCATTTTGGTGGCCAACCCTGCACTGGAAACACCGCACTACCAGGTGCGGCGTGTTCGCGACGATCAAGTCGATTTACCGGAGAATGTAGGCAATAGTTTCATGCTCGCCGAAAGTGCTGATGAACCAGAAATCACTCAGACCATGGAAGACAAAAAGCCCGCCGAGATTGCAGCTGTCACAACCGTTGTCGCTACGACACCGGCACCACTAAGGCAAGAGCCTGTCGTTAGCAGTGCTAGTGCTAGCAGCACTGCCAGTGGTCCTGGCCTATTCTCACGCATTGCCGGCTTTTTTGCTGGCTCGCCGGAAGACGAAAAACCACAGAAAAAACCAACAGAAAATAAGCGCGGACGCCCACAATCGGATAGCCGACGTCGCGGCGGACAACGAAATAAGACCCGGTCGGATTCGCAACGCCAAGGCAACAAAGATCAATCACGCCAGAATCAGCAATCGGCAAAAAAACGCGGCAAGAAAACTGGCGACAAAGATAACGAACGAAGTAAACCGCAAAATCAAGGTGCGCAGGAGACTAAGCGCGACGAGAACGCTCAGGACAATCAGAGTGACGGTCGGCAGACATCTAAAAAACGTCGAAGTCGTGGCGGTCGTCGCAGACGCCGTGGACCAGACACGGCCGAAAATGCTGTGAATGCTGTGAATGCTGAGAATGTTGAGAATCAAAATTCCGATACTCAGCAGGCTGAGGCAAGCACGGAACCCAAAGAAACGTCAAATCTGCAGGCTGAGAAAAAGCCGGCAAGAAAACCACGCCAACCCAAACCA
>JABIUH010000358.1 GCA_018701055.1 Woeseia sp.
CCAATGCAGGATTGAAGTTATCTTCAAGCCTTCGATAGTTAATTTCGCCCGACCATCCTTCGGTGTTTGGCGCAGTAAAGCTCAGGCCATACGCTGAATTATTTCCGTTCAGACCCTCAGTGTCGCTTTGCTGATACCAGGCCGAACCCGCAATTGTTTTGCCGTTTGAGAGTCGGGTATTTAAATAGTTGAAATCGACTCCTACCAGTGTGTTGTCCTCGATTGCCGACGGATTGCCATTCGTGAAAATGGCGCCGAGCGATGACTCTTCGAGCACGTTCGCCGCAATTCGGCCGACAAACAGGTTGGATGAATCCATCGCGCCAAACTCACTTTGCTGAATATTTAGCATGCCGTAATTCCAGCGTCCAATTCGGCCAGTGAGTTTCAGTCCTGCATCAATATCGACTGTTGCACCGGTCGCACTAAGGCCGATACGTCGCGAAAAAAATGGGCGCCCGGATTCTTTGGCCGCCTGAGTGACGGCGCCACTTTCCTTTGGGCCGCCAATCCTGCCGAATTCGAAAATATCATTGTCTTGCAGAAAGAATTTGCGCTTTTCGGGAAAGAATAGTGAAAACCGCGTGAGATTGATCTGACGCGAATCGACGCTGGTACCGGAGAAATCAGTATTGATAGTCAGCGCAGCTGTTAACGATGGTGTCGGCTTGTAGAAAGTATCGAGTGACGGCTCGAAGTTCGTGTCAGAAACGTCCGGAGCCAAGCTATTGAACTGATCGGATTGTGAAACCCGGGCGCCTGCGACGATATCAAGCCCGAGTCCTTGTTCCATGCCGGACATGCCCGTTATTATTCCTGAGTTTGCGGGGTTCTGACTGCGGTTATAGGACACCCATCCTATGTTCTCTTTTCGGCGGCCGATAGACCGGTTGAAGTTGATTCCCCAGGTGTCGCTCTCTGGATTGAAAGAAAGCGTTTTGAATGGAATTGCGATTTCCGCGGTCCATCCGGTCTCATGTATCGTTGTTGCCGCGTCCCAAATTGAATCCCAATCCCAATTGATATCGGTGACGTTCCTGAATAGTCCGTCGCCGCGTATTCCGTTTGGCGTCAGTTGGAAGACGTAGCCGCTACGGCCGTTGTTAAACGGATCAAGAATTAGTTGAAGTCCATCCTCACCCTCAGAGAAATCGCCCTGTCGCATGACCCGCGCGACAATGCCTTCCGGATCGCTGTCTTTGAACTCGGCGCCGACGTAAAGCGCATCTTTCCCGTATATGACGTAAAACCGGGTGTCCTCGGAGGGCTCGTCATACTCGTTTGGGCTGACTTCATGGAAGTCGGAAACTTCGACGGCTTGCCGCCAAAGAGGCTCGTCCAGGCGCCCATCAAGGACGGGTTCGTCCGTAGTGCGAACGCCTTGCACGCTTTTACTGCCGGGGCTCACCGATTGACCGGAAGCAGTTGCAGTTGCCAAGGCAACGCTCAAGCATACGGCAATGCTAAAAGTATTCAGTCGAAAAATCGTTACGCTCCCACTACCAAGAATTGAGCGTATCGTTATTTAGCTGAAAAATCTCTAAGAAATACCTTGATTTGAGTGGCTCGAGGCCGAGTGATCCCAGCCTTTGAGGGCTCTCTAGGTCAGCGTTATTGCAGACATATTACGAGCGCTAGTCGATTGAGCGACAATAAGGACACCCACTTTATTTGGGCGAGCCGAAAAGGTAGATTCACCAACTAATTGTGAGTGTCCCTTTTATCCCTTTTATCCTTCTTATTGTCCCGCACTGCGATGCGTGAGTTTTATCTTATGGAGATGCAATGCGAATTTTCTGGTTGATAGTTTCATCACTAATAATAGTGCTCATCGGTGCGCTTGCGTACGCTGCAGATGATGCCGAATCGATACGGGCTAACCGTATGCAGTCGAATGAAGCCATTGCCCGACATGATGTGGATTCAATACAATCATTCCTGGACGACGACTTTGTAATCACCGTTAGCACTGGCTCCATTGAGCGCAGTCGCGCTGAGCACGGAGAAAGTTTTGCTGCGCATTTTGCCGAGTTCCCAGACGTTGTATACGTGAGGACGCCTACGGAAGTTACGGTAAGCGATGCATATCCCCTGGCCATTGAGCGCGGTGATTGGGTTGGCTCCAGAACGACGAAAAGTGGAAAGCTCGAAAGTGGTGGGGAATATACAGCCGCCTGGAGAAAGGAGGGTGGTCGTTGGCGCATCTATTCTGAAATATTTGTTGCGCTGTATTGCCAGGGGACGGATTGCTAGTCATAGAACAAGTGCAACTTTATCTGGGCGTGTTGGCCAATTGAAGTTGTAGGATTACTATGTGTGTCCTTAGTTGTTGGTGAGCGTGAATCAGAGCAGCTATCGCCTCAGAAGCTGTTGTCCCTAGATTTCACGTAAGCGTTCAGGAGGGTCTCACTTGACCAAGATTACCCGTAAAGACTTCCTCGGATTGTCAGCGGCGGCGGTCACGTCGACTGTTTTTGGCAGCTCCGCTTCCGTCAATGCCATGCAAGTCACGTCTGGAACAGGCAATTCGTCACGCCCGACGCTTATTCGCGATGCTGATTTGCTGACAATGGATCCGGAATTGCAGGAGATGCGAGGCACGGATGTCCTGATCGAGAATGGCATGATTTCCGCCGTCGGCAAGGGCCTTTCGGTTGAGGGCGCGGAGGTAGTAGAGGCCAGCGGGATGATCCTGATGCCGGGCATGTGCGATGGCCATCGCCACCTATGGCATACCGTCGATGCGGGCCGTTTGGCGAAAACTCAGCCTGGCCTCTATTCGACTTATCAAGAATGGAAGATGCGTACGATTGTTAGCATGAATCCTGAAGATCATTATCTGGCGGGTTATTTGGGCGGGCTGATGGCAATCGATTCCGGCGTCACATCAGTCGTTGATTACGCGCATGGCCAAATCAATGCCGAAAACGCGCTGGCCGCAGGCAAGGGCGCTAAGGATTCAGGAGTTGGTGGCTGGTTCGCATTGCAGCTTGGCGTTTCTTCTACGTATAAACCGGGTGATGTTGTACCGCTTTCTGTAGCGGATTCGCAACGCATTGCGGCCACCACGGACACACACTGGGCTACGGCAGAGCGGCTGCAGAAAGAAGTGTTTTCTAGTCGTACCGACATCATGCAGTTGGGTCTCGCGCCGAGCACAGGTATGGGAAGTAATATCGAAGACATCAATAAAGAATGGACTCGCGTGCGCGGCATGGAGGTCAAGATGCTGGCGGCACACGTTCACAAGCCCGTCAGTCCGACGCCACAAGGTACGATGGGCAATCGCGATTCTGGCGTGCCGGATCTGCAGGCGGCTGGACTGTTGGGACCGGACTACCATCTGGCCCATGCCAATAGACTCTCCTCCGAAGAGCTCAAGATGCTGCGTGATTCAGGAGGAATGGTGTGTGCTACCGCGATGGGTGAATTCCCTTACATGGCAAGCGCAAACCGCGGGCCGTCGGTTCATGGGCGTTCACGAGCGGCAGGTGTAGCGACCGGAATTGGCATTGATGTGAATCTGGTGCTGACGCAGGACTATTTTGAGCATGCCCGGGCTGCTTTCTGGAGCCTCTATCTTTCTCCGGAAGGGACGGAGATTGCAAAAGCGTACAAATCTGAAGACACGTTGGATTTCGTGACGGCGCTCGGAGCCAAGGCGATGCGACTGGGTGATATGACCGGCACTATCTCTGTTGGCAAACGGGCCGATCTGGTTTTACTGCGAACTGATCGTATCGGCTTCGCAATGCTCGGTAGTTTGGCCGACAGAGTTTTGAATTTCGGCTCGCTCGCGGATATTGACAGCGTTTGGGTGGCGGGCCGGGCCCGTAAGCGCAACGGCAGGATGATCGGTGTCGATTGGGCCAGGCTCAAATCGCAGGTTGCTGAGGCGCAAGCGCGTATCGGGTCGTCAGCAGCAAGTATTACCTTCACCTGACAATCAAAATGGACCTCCGCAATTGCTAGTTGAATATTGACTATGCGTTAAAAGTAACGTTTTATTGTGAAATAAGTCGATTTATGCATTAGATATGACGCATAATGACTTAGCATTAGTTGCGATTGAGTATATGCGTCAGATATACTGCATTAAAGTTAATACAGGTTTTTATGAGTGAATTATGACGCGTAGCATTGATTTTTTCATCGCCTCTAGCGATGCGGTTATGGGGGCCTTGTTCGGGCGAATCGAGGAGATCAGGCTCAGCCAAAACGTCAGCCAGGCCGCACTCGCCGAAGAAGCGGGTGTATCGCGTAGCACAATGACGCGCCTCGCCAAGGGGCAGGGCATCTCCGTTGATTCATTCGTCCGTATCTTGCTCGCTCTCGGTCTTGCCGATCATTTAGCAGCACTTCTACCGAATCCCAACGTCCGGCCCGTCGAGCGCATTCGATTGGACGGTGCCGAGCGTCGCCGCGCCAGCCCGGAGAGAAAAGTTGCTGGAGATTGGAAATGGAAAGACGAGGCTAAGGCTGACGGCTAATGGCAGAGACCGCGCGGGTACTTTTGTGGGGCAGTGATATTGGCGCAGTGACATGGCTGCCCGAGCCTGCCATCGGTGTCTTTCAATACACGCCAGAATTTGCGGAATCAGGTATTGAGGTGGCACCGCTCGTTATGCCGCTTAGAACAGCGCCCTATGAATTTCCGACGCTGTCGAATGAGAGTTTCAGCGGCTTACCCGGAATGCTTGCAGATAGCCTTCCCGATAAGTTCGGCAACACCCTGATCAATGCATGGCTAGCCGGTCAGGGCCGCGCGCCCGATAGTTTTACGCCCGTCGAACGACTTTGCTATATCGGCACACGCGGCATCGGAGCGCTGGAGTTCCGACCAACCATTCATGGCGCGCCAACGGTCGCACGAAAAGTCGATATCGGCGCGCTCGTTGAGCTTGCTAGTCACGTACTCGACGACCGCGTGGCACTTCACGGTAAGTTTACCGGCGGCAATGACAAAGAAATAATAGAGGACATTCTTCGGGTCGGAACTTCCGCGGGCGGTGCGCGCGCCAAGGCTGTTTTGGCTTGGAACGTGGCGACTGGTGAGTTCCGTTCCGGGCAAGCGCCGGCGGAAAAAGGATTCACACAGTGGCTCATGAAATTTGATGGCGTGAGCGACAACAAGGATAAAGAACTCGCCGACCCGAAGGGGTACGGGCGCATCGAATATGCTTATTACTTGATGGCCAAAGAGGCGGGTATCAAGATGAATGACTGTCGGTTGCACGAAGAGAGTGGACGGGCGCATTTTTTAACTAGGCGATTCGATCGATTGGACGACGGAAACAAACTGCACATGCAATCACTCGGCGCCATGATGCACTACGACTTCAATCAGGCTGGTGCCTATTCATACGAACAAGCGATCCAAGTGATCAAACGTCTTGGCTTGCCAATGGCTAGCGTTGAACAACAGTTCGTGCGCGCAGCCTTCAATATCATTGCTCGTAATCAAGATGATCATGTGAAAAATATTGCCTTTCTTATGGATCGACGCGGTCAATGGAAGTTATCGCCGGCGTTTGATGTTGTGTACTCCTTCAACCCATCGGGTGATTGGACGTCTCGACATCAGATGAGCCTCAATGGTAAGCGCGACGACTTCAGCCGTGATGATCTGTTGTCGTTTGGGAAGGTTGGCGGAATCAAGAAAAACCGTGCAAGCCAATTGCTGGATCAAATTGCTACGGCGATAACCGCTTGGGCAGGATTTGCGATCCGTGGCGGCGTACCCGACAAGGACATAAAGCGTATCGAGCTAACATTTCGTAAGGATCTTGTTATAAAAAAATTTAAAAATAAAGAGTTATAAGTGATAATTAAAGTTAAATGTACAATATAGACAGCCAAATTTTTTGACCCAAATTTAGGCCGCGTCAACTTTTATCCGACTGGCGATATGACGCCGGTACCACCTATAGCATGGCAGAACCGCGGCACCTACATTCAGGTAACCACGGGTAACTAATTGCTGGGATGAGTTCTTAGAAGATTGGCCGTTCACTTCCCGATGCGTTCTTTCGGCCAACTTCTGCCTGCTATTGAATTGTTGTTCTAGCGTAAAGGTTCAAATAGTCCCGGCATTAGCTGCGGCCTTAATTTGATCGGCAGCACGAAACGCGAGTGCCATAATGATCATCGTTGGTTGCCCTCGCGTCGAAGTCACAAGGCTGCTGCCGTCACAAATAAACAAGTTGGACACGTCATGTGTTCGATGAGCCTTGTCGATAACGGACGTCGCAGGATCATCGCCCATGCGACACGTGCCCAGCAGATGAACGCCGAAATTGGATGGTTCCACCGGATGTGCCCAGGTTCTCTTTGCACCCGCGGCATCCAACAATTCCTGACCGATGTTCTGCAGGAATCTGGCATTTTCCAGATCATCTGGATGATTTTGGTAGGTAACGATAATGGAGGGTCTTCCCCATTGATCGGTGTTGGTGGGATGCAAGGTAATGTTGTTGCGGTCCATAGGGATTGACGTTCCACTAATAAACATTCCCATCTGTCGCGAAAATGAGTGCGCGATCATATCCTTGTACTCGGCACCCCAATTCTTTTCAGAGGGCGGTGAGCCAGCAATGGTGTACATCAATGGTGTTAGGAACAAGCCGCCGCGAGCGTCTATTCCTCCACCCCCGTAGAAGCTTTGGCTCGGATCTGAATTGTAATAGTCCATGATGACGCGGGTTGCTTGAACGCCCTTGTACTCATTCAATTGGTGTTCAAAAGTACCCTCAGCACTCGCGTGCGCATTGAACATCAGATTCCGGCCAACATATCCGTTGGAATTTGCCAGGTTATCCGAATCCAGGAGTAGTCTCGGCGTTTCGGCACCATTTGCAGACAAGACAACCGCGCGTGCTTTCTGGCCTTGTTCGTTTCCATCTTTGTCGAAATAGAGGACTTCCGTGCCCTGCCTTCGGCGTTTTTAACGATCCGGAATACGGTGCTTTCTGGCCGAATTTCACAATTACCACTGGCCCCAGCAAGCGGAATCATTGCGGCTAACGAAGACGATTTAGCACCAACCTCGCAGCCGTAAAAGGAACAAAAGCCGCAATGTAGAAAAGTGTCTTGATCGAGACTACAATCATGTCTCTCGACGAAAAATACCGACAGATTGCAAGGGAATTGAAAATGCTGTTTCGGCACCGTATGTTTTTCTTGATTTTCGCGACAATGCTCTTTATTTCAAATGGCATTCAGGCACAAACTGAAACACATGCCAACGCTTCTCACGAAGCGGGCCGCCCAAACGTTGTCGTGATCGTGGTTGACGATCTCAGGTTCGATGAATTCGGTGCCGGAGGGCATCCTTATCTCGAGACACCGAACATCGATCGACTCGCTGAGGAGGGCGCGCTCTTTACCGATGTGTTTCACGCGGTACCTCTGTGTTCGCCGAATCGCGCCAGCATTCTCACCGGTCAGTATCCGTCACGCCACGGCATCATCGACAATGTTGCCCGAAACC
>JABIUH010000135.1 GCA_018701055.1 Woeseia sp.
ATGGCAATCCGATTTCGTTGTTTAAGTTGCCGTGTGTCGCGATAGTTTCTGCTGATATCGCCAGACAACTGGCCAACATCTCTTTCAAAGTCGTCTTGCCGTTACTACCCGTAATGCCAACGACCGTTGCAGGTAATTGTTGCCGCCAGGAAGCCGCAAGTTTGCCGAGTGCGGCCAAGCTGTCATCAACAACTATTGTCGGTATATCGACCGACACTTCTCGCGACACGACAGCGCCGGCGGCATCACTTTCCGCAGCTAGCGCAACAAATTCGTTGCCGTCGAAATTCGGCCCCTGCAAGGCAATAAATAACTCGCCTGGCTGTACCGACCGGGTGTCGGTGCTAACGCCGCGAAAAGCAAGGTCTGACCCATGCAACACACCGCACATAGATTCGGCTGCCTGTGACAAGGTACCGCTCATCATGATCGGTCCGCACTTTGGGCTGCACGAGCCGCAAGGTGTTCCGCCGCGACTTCTGTGTCAGAAAAGCGCAGTCGTTGTTTGCCAACAATCTGGTAGTACTCGTGGCCTTTGCCCGCTACTAATATCGTATCTCCGGTGGCGGCTTCTCGGATCGCGCATTTGATTGCTGCATTCCGATCGGCAATCGTAACGGCGTTCTTTTGCATGCCGGCCAACACGTCCAAAATGATTGCGTCAGGATCTTCAGTACGCGGGTTATCGCTGGTTACGATGGCAACGTCAGACAGGCGTTCTGCAACTTCGCCCATCATTCGGCGTTTGCCTTTGTCGCGATCGCCGCCGCAGCCGAAAACACACCACAACTTGCCACCACAATGTCCGCGCAGCGCATTGAGCGCAGCCTCCAGACTTGCGGGCGTGTGAGAATAGTCCACGTACACAATCGGTTCGCCGGCGTTAGCGGATGCGACGAGTTGCATTCGGCCTGGTGGTGCCGTTACTTTGCCGAGTACACGACAGGCAGCATCGATCGAGACGCCCTGGCATAACAGTAACGCGAGTACTTGGACCGCGTTAGCGACGTTGAAGGCACCGGGCATTTCAATGGCAAATGCTCCATCACCCCAAGAACTCGTAATTGAGACTTTCGACCCCGTATTACTCGCAATGACGTCGCGAACGAAAACATAGTGCTTTCCATTCGCCACCTGCTCGATATCCGTTGACACCGCGACAACGTCAGAACCACATCGATCGGCGAGCTCGACACCGAATTCCGTGTCCAGGCTTACGATTCGGTGTGTAACATCAAAGTCGAGAAACAGTCGCGCTTTTGTCTCAAAATATTCGCGCATACCACCGTGATAGTCGATATGGTCACGACTAAGGTTGGTAAAGATGGCGGCTTCGAACTGCACACCATCGACACGCGCTTGATCAATTGCGTGCGAAGAAACTTCCATGGCAGCATGCCGTGCGCCGTCGTCACGAAATGCAGCCAACTCTGCATGTAATTCGATGCAGGCCGGCGTCGTCATCGAACCGTCGCCTGAAATCTCTGACAGTCCACTGCCCAGAGTGCCAATATAGCCGCATGGATTTTTCAGTAGGCGCAGGCATTGTTGAATTAAATAGGCGGTCGTCGTTTTTCCGTTAGTGCCGGTGACTCCCGTCACCGCTACATCCCGCGATGGATGGTCAAACCAGCGATTAGCAATTTCTCCGAGCTGTTCCGCTAGGCCTAAGACTCGAAGGGTAGGAATTTCCGCGGCGACCTCGTCCAGTGTCGGATGGTCCCAAACGACTGCAACGGCACCGGCCGCCTCTGCCTGTCGCAGATAGTCCAGACCGTGTGACGACGCGCCCTGACACGCGAGAAAAACTTCACCGCGTTGCAAGACCCTGCTATCGGCAGCGATACCATTCACGGGTATCGCAGGTGCGTCAACAATCCCTTCGAGCAGTTCTTTCAGGGTGACAGTTTCGGTCATGAGCTCTGCCGGCATGCTCATTGACTCATTGCCTGCACGAGACCACCGTTTTCCAGTGCCGGCAGTGCATCAGGTGGAACGGCGAGTAAGCGCAACGATTCAGTCATGACGCTGGAAAAGACCGGGGCCGCAACTTCACCGCCGTAGTACAATTCACCAGTCGGTTCGTCAATGATGACCACAGCAGCCAACTGAGGGTCGCTCGCTGGCGCAAGGCCAGCAAAAACTGAAAAGTATTTGTCCTCTGAATATCCGCCGGGCGCGAACTTCCAAGACGTCCCCGTTTTGCCCGCAACGCGATAGCCATCAACACCGGCCGCGGCGCCGGTCGCACCAGGCTGGACCACTTGCTCCATCATGCCGCGAACTGCAACGGCAGTATCCTCGCTGATTACGCGCTCGACCGAACTCGGTTGATCCAGGTGCACCAAAGACACTGGATGTACGTTGCCATCGCCACCGAGCGCCGCGTAGGCCTGGGCCAACTGCAGTGGCGTGACAGAGACGCCGTAGCCGTAACCCAGAGTTGCCTGACTTATCTTGCGCCAATCATTGTAGTGCGTTAACAAGCCTGCGGATTCCCCTGGGAAGCCGCTCGAAGTCAGCGCGCCGAGACCGAAATTGGTCATTGTTCGCCACAACTGATCCGGCTCAAGTGACAACGCAACTTTGGTTGCTCCCACATTGCTGGAACGCGCCAGAATTGTGGTTAAGCTGACCCGACCGAAATTTCGCGTGTCCTCTATTTTCTTGGGCCCGACGACGACATAGCCGGGAGACGTATCGACCATGCTGCTCGCACGGTAACGACCACTTTCCAGTGCCGCCGCCATGATGAGTGGCTTAATGCTCGAACCAGGCTCGAAAATATCGGTGATAGCGCGATTTCGATAACGCTCCGCTGAATATTGGGAGCGATCGTTTGGATTGTACGACGGCTGATTAACCATCGCGAGAATTTCGCCCGTTTTCACATCGAGAACAACGACGGAACCAGATTCAGCTTTGTGTTGCTGAATCGATGCTTTCAATGTTCGGTAGGCTAAGTACTGCAAACGTAAATCGATGCTTGTGCGCAGATCCTTACCATGACGTGCAGACTTGATGCTGGCGACGTTTTCGACTGAGCGCCCCATCCGATCTTTTAGAACCCGTTTAGCGCCCGATTCTCCGGCAAGCCAGTGATTGAACGCCAGTTCGAGGCCTTCCTGACCGTCGTCATCAATGTTGGTGAAGCCGACCAGATGACTGGCCACTTCACCAGCGGGATAGTAGCGACGATATTCGCGCTGTGAACTGACGCCTGGCAGTTTCAGTGCGAGAACCTGGCGTGCCTGCTCCGGATTTAAATGACGCTTCAGATAAATAAACTCTTTGTTCATGCTGCGCGTGATACGACGCATCAAAAGCTCTGCGTCAAGATCCAATACACGCGCAAGTTCCGGCACGCGATCAACCGCCGCCGCCAGTTCCTTCGGGTTTGCCCAGACGCTATCGACTGGCGTACTAATTGCTAACGGCTCGCCATTCCGATCTGTGATAGCGCCGCGATGGGCAGAAATTTTTTCTGTCCGCAGATGGCGCGCATCGGCCTGGTGATTCAGAAAATCTTTATTGAAGACCTGCAAATGAACTGCACGCGCGCAAAGCGCGCCTGCGGCAACCACAAAAATGGCCACGACTAGCGACAGTCTGCTAGTGAATCGCCGTGCAGTTTGTTGTTGGGTTTTTTTCGCGCGACTCATGGGCGCTCAACGACATGACGTTCGATAATGTTGATATCGGTCGATGCAGGACGTGCCAAAGACAACTCTTCAGCAGCAACTCGTTCAATGCGCGCGTGATTTGCCCACGTACTTTGTTCGATCTGCAGCTGGCCCCACTCGATATTTAATTCGTCGCGGTCGGTCGTCAGCTGCTCCAGCTCAACAAATAATTTTCGTGATTCGTGTTTCGTATAAATCATCGCCATTGCTGCAGCCACACAAACGACTGCAATAATTGCGGTGAGGAGAACGGGTTGACGAGACTGCTTCAGACGCATCACAGTCGCTCCGCAATACGCAGTCGCGCACTACGCGAGCGCGGGTTGTCGGATACTTCTGCGTCGCTTGGCGCTTCCGCCTTGCCAACCAATTTCAACGGCGGACGATGCTCGACCGGAACATCCGGCAAACCGCGATAAGGCTCTGATTCCCGAGAACGATCGCGCATGAACCGTTTCACACGCCGGTCCTCAAGTGAATGAAAACTAATCACGCACAATCGACCGCCAGGCATGAGTAGATCCAGCGACGCCTCAAGAACCCGTTCAAGCTCCCCAAGCTCGTCATTAACAAACAAGCGAATGGCCTGAAAGGTTTTGGTTGCAGGATGGCGTTTTTGCTTATGTGAGGTCGGGACAACCGCAGCAACCATTTCAGCGAGCTGTGCTGTGCGCTGAATGGGTGCGAGCTTCCTTGCCGCAACGACGGCGCGCGCGATGCGCCCTGCAAAGCGTTCTTCACCGAGTTGTTGCAAAACTCGCTTCAAATTTTTTTCTTCCACATCTGCGATCCAGTCAGCGGCGCTTTGGCCCGACAACGGGTCCATTCGCATGTCAAGTGGCCCGTCTGATCGAAAACTGAAGCCACGCGCGGCTGTATCCAGTTGTGGTGATGAGACCCCCAGATCGAGTAGCAGGCCAGCCACTTTTCCGAGTACGTTTCTTTCGTTCGCATAACGTTGGATTTCCGAAAATTCGCCCTGTAACAATTCGCAGCGCGGATCGTCTTGAAGGGAGGTTGACGCTGTTTCGATTGCCTCGGGATCTCGATCGATTGCCAGCAAGTGACCATCGGGACCTAGTTTCTGAAGAATCGCGCGCGCATGACCCCCACGGCCAAACGTTCCGTCGATGTACCAGCCGTTAAGTTTTAGGTTCAGTCCTGCAATTGCAGAATCGAGAAGAACCGGCACGTGGTGACTGGCACCTGTTATTTCTTTTTTCATCCCGCCAGAAGGGAATCAGAGCGTAAGCGTCTCGAGTTGAGCCGATAGATCGGCATCATCTCCATCGTTCAGCCAACTGTCTCGAGTCTCGTTCCAACGGTTTTCATCCCAAAGCTCAAACCGATTACCTTGCCCAATGAGAACAGCCTGTCGATCGAGACCAGCGAACTCGCGCAATTCCCGCGACAGCAGAATTCGCCCATGACCATCCATCTCCACTTCCGTAGCATGTCCAACCATTAGCCGCTGCAGGCGGCGCGCCTTTTGATCTAAGGTAGGCAAACGCATCAGTTTTCGCTCTATTTCTTCCCATTCGGGAAATGGATAAATGAGGAGGCAATAATCTTTGTCCACTGTCGTGACTAGCTGACCTTCGCAACGCGCTTGAATCCGCTCCCGATATCGGGTCGGAATAGCCAAACGCCCTTTGGCGTCCAGCGTTACTTTGGTAGCTCCACGAAACACAGTTTTTTGCCAGAGGTGTTAGACGGCGCTTTTTATGCTCTATGAGCTCGGCCCGCGTCATTAACCCCTTTCCTCCCACATTTTTCCACTCCTTGCCACTATATTCGGGCTATTGAGCAGCGTCAACCGACCATTCCAATTAATTGTTGTTGTACAGAGACTTAGAGGCTAATCGGTGGCCCAATTCGGGCGAATTGTGGCAGGGTTTAGGAATTATAAATCAACGAGTTAAGCTATAAATCTCGATAACTTATTAATAATAGGTCGCCAGACAGCGACATCTGAAGGTTTTGTGGGCTTTTTGCAGCCGCTCGCGCAAGCGCCGCGAGTGCCTCCCCGTTGCAGGGTTAATTATAGCACAACCTATTGATTTCAAAAAAGAAAGAAAGAGCCGGCCGTAAGCCGGGTTCTGTCGTGGACAATCATTCATCTGGGACAGCCGTCACCGACTGCCTCAAGCAACCTACCCGGGAGCCCGTTCAGGCCCGGTGTGGGCCGAAACCCACTTGCTCCCCTATTTGGTCTTGCTCCAGGCGGGGTTTGCCATGCCACGGAGTGTTGCCACCCGCGCGGTGCGCTCTTACCGCACCATTTCACCCTTACCAACGCTTGCGCGCTGGCGGTATATTTTCTGTGGCACTTTCCATGGGTTCGCACCCTCCAGGAGTTACCTGGCGCCTTGCCTAACGGAGCCCGGACTTTCCTCTGCATCTCAATGAGATACAGCGATTGCCTGGCCGACTCTTACTTTCTGATCCCGCTGTTACACGGGCTGCGAATCATACGTTTTTTCGCCCCTATAAACAGGAGTTAAAGTGACCTTCTGACCCCTTTGGTCGAAATGGCGTAACGTCCCGCTAGGATTTCAGCTCCAACATGCGCCGATAGACGGAATTCTTATTTTCGCCGGTGAGCTTTGCCGTGATCGCCGCAGCTTGTTTTCCAGGTAGTTCTTCGAGGAGCGTCGCAAGAATCAAATCCGCCGCGACAGACTGACCGTCGTCGCTCGAGCGCTCACTTCCGGCAATCAGCAACACAAACTCACCTTTTTTGACGATGCTGCCGTCATCCAGCATAGCGGCTAGCGACGCCAAATCACCGGCGACGCATTGTTCGTAAAGCTTAGTGAGCTCCCGCCCAATAAATGCCTGTCTGTCGCCACCCAATATTTCGCGGGCATCGACAACCGTGTCAGAAATCCTATGTACCGATTCATAAAAGACCATCGTGCGACATTCTGTTTCGAGTTCGCTGAGTCGCTTTTGCCGTGCAACGCGTTTTGCCGGTAGAAAGCCTTCATAGGCGAAACGATCGGTGGGCAATCCGGAAGCAGATAAGGCACATACGACCGCAGATGCGCCGGGGACCGGAGATACGGTAATTCCAGCATCGTGCGCAGCTTTTGTGAGGCGAAAACCTGGGTCACTAATTAAAGGGGTTCCGGCATCACTGACCAACGCAATCGAGTGTCCTTTTTGTAATTCGGCGATTAGGCTCGCTGCACGCTGCGCTTCGTTGTGGTCATGCAAGGCAATTTGTCGGCTTTTTATCCCGAAATGCGATAACAGCCGACCCGTTACCCGAGTATCCTCTGCAGCTATTAGGTCAACAGAGGTCAGCACGGCGCGCGCACGTGGCGATATATCGTCGAGATTTCCAATCGGCGTCGCGACGATAAAAAGCGTACCTGTACTCAATCTGGCGTCCTCATGATGTAACGCTTACCAACGGGTAAGCGATTGGTTGGATAGGCTCGAAAATCAGGTTAATCTGCGCTGAATCAACCCTAATTCGACGCTAGTCCATTCTTGCGCTCAACAACGACATCTTCAGGCACTTGCATGACAGACATTCGAAAATTCATTCGCCGTATCGTTAGCCTGACTATTCTCGCATCATTGCTAAGTGCTTGCGCCACTACAGACTTTAGCGGATTTGGAGGCCAGAATGAGCAACGCGCGCGCGCAATGGCCGCTAGCGGCCGTCACGAAGACGCAGCAGGCGCGTACATTGGCCTGGCGACCGACGTCGGCGGTGTCGAGCGCGACCGACTCACGCTACTCGCAATCGAGCAATGGTTATTCGCGGGCGATGGCCGGCGTGCCCGTAATGCGCTGCGATCCTTGCCGACCCCCGCTGGCGGCGAACTCTTATGGTTGTGGAACGTTGATGCTGCCGCCCTATCATTGTGGGAAGGCAAGCCGGACGAGGCATTGTCCTTATTAGAACCCTTAAGTAGACAAGCGTTATCCGGCGACTATAGAACGCGAGTCGAAGCGCTGCGTGCCGATGCTTGGTTTCAAAAAGACGATCCGCTTCGTGCGGTTAATCTGTACATGCAGCGTGAAACCTGGCTTGACGATCTCCGTGCAGTGGACGCCAATCGACAACGCCTTTGGGCTGGGCTCGCAATCGCCAACGTGCAAGACCTGCGAGATGCAGCCAGTGTTTCCTTTGACCCGGTGGCGCGTGGCTGGCTTACGTTGGCAGCGCTCGCGAACTCGACCGGGCAACAAGGAATCGGCTGGGGAAACGGCCTGATACGCTGGCAAGAGGAGAATATCGATCATCCTGCTATTGGCGTTTTAGGCGATTTTTCCGTATCGCCGGAAACCCTTCTTAACTACCCCCGACAAGTTGCCTTACTGTTGCCGCTGAGCGGGAACAGTGCGACAGCTGGCAATGCCGTGAGAAACGGATTCCTGGGTGCGTACTTTTCTGCGACGAGTGGCACAGAGAGCGAACAAGATATTCGTGTGTACGACGTCAATGCAGAAGGCGGCGTGGCATCCGCGTACTCAGAGGCAGTGCTGAACGGCGCAGAATTTGTCGTTGGACCATTGTTGCGACGGCATGTTGCCGAACTTGCCTCCGAACTCGTGCTGCCCGTTCCTGTGTTGTGCCTAAATTATCTTGGTGACAATCAATCGGCGCCACCGGGATTTTTTCAATTTGCACTGTCACCCGAAGACGAGGCTGCATCGGCTGCCCAACGCGCCATTGAAAACAATGGCTTGCGAGGCGTCGCGCTGGTTCCCGCGAATGACTGGGGCCGTCGCATGATTTCGAGTTTCACAACGGAATTCGAAGGGCTTGGCGGCACACTTCTTGAGTATCGTAGTTACGAACCGAATGCTCAGGACTTTGCTTTCGAGATCGAAAATATCATGGCGCTATCGCAAAGCGTGCAACGCTATCAGCGCTTACGCGCCAATATCGGTGGGCCGTTGCAGTTTGACCCACGTCGACGCCAGGATGTTGACTTCGTGTTTTTAGCGGCCGACGCAAAGGCGGGTCGACTCATTAAGTCTCAGCTCAAGTTTCACTACTCGGGTGAATTGCCTGTGTACGCAACATCATTCATCAACTCACTTGACGGTCGTTCGAACACCGACCTGAACGACATCATGTTTGCTGATGCGCCGTGGGTTATTTCACCACCGGCCTGGATTGCAGACTATCCGGATATTTATGGCGAATTTTGGCCGGCCGAGAAGCGCCAAACGCGCCTGCATGCTATGGGCTACGACGCATATCATTTGGTGGGCGAATTATTTAATTCGCGTGAGTACGGGATGGGAGAAGTGTCTGGCGCAACCGGCCGCCTGTTTCTGACCATTGATGGGCGCATACATCGCAAGCTGGCTTGGGCGCAATTCGAGCGAGGCCAGGCAGTGCCGCTACCCGACACGGATGAATTTGAAGGCTTGTTTGAAGAACAAGAATTGGACCGCGACGATGCTGAGCCGATTTTCTGGCAAGACGAGCTGCGTAATCGCTAAGCTTGCCAGCGCATCACCTAAAAAAGATCCTCGGCATCGGCTTGGGGCACATTACGAGGACGCGGCACTCGCATATCTACGCCAAAACGGACTGCAACTTTTAACGCAGAATTATCGTTGCCGCTTCGGCGAAATCGACTTAGTTATGCGCCACCAGAAATACCTAGTGTTCGTCGAAGTTCGTTTCAGAAGTCGCAATCGTTTTGCAGGCGCGAGCCTAACTGTCGATCATCGTAAGCAAGCGAAATTAGTGAAGACAGCGGCGATGTTTCTGAGTCAGCATCGGCGCCACGCAGATGATACGGTGCGCTTCGATGTGCTTGCTTTTGATCGCACCGATAGTGCCTCGAGCACGATACAATGGATCAAGGATGCTTTTCGTCCGTGACCAAACCTCCTTAAAGATGACGGAACACCACAATGAATGCCGAATCAAGAGTCGCTCAACACTTCGCGGATAGTATCGCCGCCAAACAAGCGGCGGCTGATGCGCTTCCCGCCATCATCGCGAACGCCGGTTTGTTGATGGGTCAGTCACTTCAAAACGAAGGTAAGATCTTAAGCTGCGGCAACGGCGGTTCGGCGGGCGACGCGCAGCACTTTTCATCGGAGTTGTTGAATCGCTTCGAACGAGAAAGACCGGGCCTGCCAGCGGTCGCTCTCACAACGGACTCCTCGACGCTCACCTCAATTGCGAACGATTACGCCTACGAAGAAATTTTTTCGAAACAGATTCGCGCACTGGGACGAAGCGGTGACGTACTACTTGCGATTTCAACATCCGGAAATTCGCAAAATATCAATCGCGCGGTTCAAGCAGCCCACGAACGAGATATGCAGGTGGTCGCGCTAAGCGGCAGAGACGGCGGCGACATGGCGGAAATTCTCATCGCAGGCGATATCGAAATCCGAGTCCCCGCCGAACGCACAGCGAGAATTCAGGAGGTTCACTTAGTGGTTATTCACTGCCTATGCGATCTAATTGACGAATCGCTATTCGGCGAAATTTAGTCGCAGCGCATCCTCGCAATGAAATCATCTGTGCAGGCTACGCCTGCACAGATGATTTCACTTCACGACCGTCAGGTGTGCCCGCGCGCCCTTTGAGCCCTCTGTACTCTCTGACCCATCAGGTGGCTCAGGTTGCTCAGTGCCGTGCGAAAAGATCATCCCTTGTCCGGTTTCCTTTGCGTAAATTCCCATCACTGACGACGTTGGCACCCAGACATCAAACGGAACTCCGGAAAACCGTGCGCGGAAACTAACGCCAGAATTCGTCAGCTTTAGATTATGGGCGGCAGAATGACTGATATTGAGAATTATCTTACCGTCCTTCACGTGCCCGGTCGGAACAGTGACACCATCAGCGGCCGCATCAATGACAACGTGCGGCGTATGGCCGTTATCGCCCATCCACTCATGCATGGCGCGCAGCAAATATGGGCGTTTTGATCGACTAAAATTTGTCATTGGCAATAGGTAAGCGGTTCGATACTGGCAAACAAGGCGCACCCACAAAAAGTGCCTGCGCAGAATAACACTACTGAAGAGACTACGGACGCCACTTGCGTCACAAACGTCGACCCATCCAGTGTTATGCCGACCCCTCGCGGGGTCAGCCGCTCACCTATAAACGCATCTCTTGTTCAAGCTCGGTCAGACTCTCCTGAAAGGAGCGTCGTTCAAATACGCGTTTCATATACCCTTCGATTGATTCCGATTGTGAACCGAGATCGATTCCATACACCGGGAGCCGCCACAAGATTGGCGCGATACTGCAGTCGACCAGAGAAAAATCGTCACTGAGGAAATACTGCTTCGCCTCAAATAATTCAACGCTTGCCAATATGCTCTCGCGCAACATTTTGCGAGACTTCGCCGGCAATTTTCTCTCGCCTTCGGCATCGAACTGTTCGGCAAACTGATACCAATCCGTTTCGATTCGAAATAGTGCAAGTCGAAACTGCGCTCGCGTAACTGGATCAACCGGCATGAGTGGCGGATGTGGAAAGCGTTCATCGAGGTATTCAATGATCACGCGCGAATCATAAAGCACCAGATCTCTATCCACGAGCGTTGGAACCGTATGATAAGGATTCAAATCCATCAAATCTTCTGGCAAATCCGGTCCATCAACACTGACAACTTCCATGTTGATATTCTTCTCTGCCAAAACCAGGCGCGTACGATGACTATGGATACACGTTGGCTTTGAAAACAAAGTCATCACGGATCGTCGATTGGCAATTACTGCCATAGTGCGGTCCCCTTCGGAGTGTTGTAGTTAGTGATTCTTAATTATTTATGGTGATTCGAATGATCGAATCTCTTAGGTAATATCTTTCCAGACTTGTTTTTTCAACATTGACGCGATAACCCAGAATACAATCAAAAACATCAGCACCCAGACGCCAAGCACTCGCCGTGTCGAACGTACTGGCTCGCTTATGTACTCCAGAAAATTTGCAGTATCGCGGGCAAACTCGTCAAACTCTTCCGCAGACATCGTGCCTTCGGTCACTTGCTCGAATTTATCAAAGTGTTGCGTACCATTTTCGTCAGTTGAAAATACTGCCGATTGATACCCCTGCAACTCCCAAAGTACATTCGGCATACCGGTGCCTTCGAGCACGCGATTATCGACGCCCGTTGGACTGTCCGGATCTAAATAAAACCCACGCATAAAATTAAAAACGTAGTCAGTTCCACGTGCGCGCGCCATTAACGACATGTCAGGCGGCGGTTGTCCGAACCAACGTGCGGCGGCGTCCATCGGCATGGAGGCTTGAATCGTCTCAAAAGTCTTCTCAGCGTTGAACATCAGATTTTCGACAAGCTGATCTTCGCTCAACTGCAGACCCTTACCAAGTGTGTTGAAACGCACGTACTTCGCAGAATGGCAGCCCGAACAGTAATTCATGAAATTACGCGCGCCCCGCTGTAACGAATTGATGTTATCTGGATCGTTCTCAGTTGGGTCGAGTTCGATCGTCGAGGC
>JABIUH010000017.1 GCA_018701055.1 Woeseia sp.
CGTGCTTGTGTTTTGACCGGTCAGTACAACCACGTCAACGGCTCCTTTGACCTTGGCGGCAGAGTCCTTCCTGGTAAACAAATGCTGGCCATCGAAATGGGCAAAGCCGGCTATCATACTGCCATGATCGGAAAATGGCACCTGAAGGTCGAACCGGCGGACTTTCACTATTACTGCGTCCTGCCTGGTCAAGGTAAGTACCATAACCCCGAGTTCCGTGTCCGGGGCGATAATCCCTGGGGTAAAAATCTCGTTAAATTCGACGGCAAACATTCCACCGATGCCATTACAGACCTGACCCTCGACTGGCTGCAGGCAGGCTGGGATCAGGATAAACCGTTTTTTCTGATGCACCACTACAAGGCGCCTCATGACTACTTCGACAATGCACCCCGCTACGAATCGTACCTTGCCGATGTGAACATCCCTGAACCGGACACACTCTGGAAACGGGGCGACCAGTTCGGGTCGATTGCCACGCGCGGGGCGGATGATGAACTGATTCCCCACATTGGTACGTCGATCGGTTCGCGCAACCCACGCCGTTCCTATCTGCGCGACCTGCCCTCCCGCTACCCGGATGAATTTCCACCAAATTATGATCCGGCGAATAATACTTACGAAGAAAATACACGACTGGCCTACAATGCCTACCTTAAAAAATACCTACGTTGTGTCAAAGGGGTCGATGATAATTTGGGCCGTTTGTTCAAACATCTTGAAGAGACAGGGCAACTTGATAATACCGTGATTATCTATACGGGTGATCAGGGATTTATGCTTGGGGAGCATGACTATCAGGACAAACGCTGGATGTACGAAGAGTCCCAACGCATGCCGTTTTTGGTTCGCTACCCTAAAACCGTCAAGGCAGGTCAGCGTTTTGATACGATCATCGAGAATGTCGACTATGGACCAACCATGCTCGATTTCGCTTCCACTGATATTCCTGATTCAGTCCAAGGTCGGTCATTCAAGTCGCTTTTGGAAACCGGCAGGGAGGCAGATGACTGGAAACAGACCGCCTATTATCGGTACTGGATGCACATGGCACATCACGACAACCCGGCCCATCTGGGTATCCGTACAAAAACCCACAAGCTCATCTATTATTATGGGTGTAATTATGACGGTGGATATCAAACCCCGCCCGGCTGGGAACTGTATGACCTCGTTGCCGATCCTCACGAAACACAGAACCTATACCACGACCCGACTCACGCAGAATTGGCCGTTGAACTGAAGCAACAACTTGCCAATACCCGCGTTCGTGTTGGTGATGACGGTTCGCACTATCCGGCCTGCGAGTCGATTGTGCAACAATTCTGGGACTATGACGAAGAAGATCAGAACAACGCTCGGGAGATTTCACACCAGTATCTGCAGCGCCGTCTGAACGAATTGAAAGCAGGGATTCGCAACGTGCAGACTTTTCGAGGAAACAAAAAGTGACCCGTTTAAAACGCATCAGTTACCTGTGGGTAGCGGTGGCATTCGGCGTGACGCTGTTGCCACAACTGCAATTGGCGAGTCACGCAGACGAAGCCGATTCAGTGCTTTCCCCGGTCGAAGCGAATCGGCTCTTTACACTAAAAGTGCTCCCACTGTTGAAGAAAAAGTGTTTCCCCTGTCACGGTGACGATGCGAAAGATCTTCGTGGAGATTACCAATTACTGAACCGCGCTGGCATGCTTGCCGGTGGTGAATCGGGCGAGACCTCACTCGTCCCTGGCAAACCGGAAGCGAGCCAGCTCTATCAGGCCGTGCTGTGGGAGGGATCCGAGATGCCCCCCAAAGAGAATGATCGACTGACCAAACAGGAAACCGAGTACATTCGCAAGTGGATCGCCGCCGATGCACTCTGGCCTGACACGGAAGCTCAATTACAGATCAAAAAACGTGAATGGCAGATCCGCGAAAACGAAGACGGAATCATTGTCGATACCAGTGGCGGACTCTCCGACGACTGGACTTATCGCCGATACGATCCAACAGATATTTGGGCATTTCAGCCACTCAGGCGAATCGACGTCTCCGGTGCCCAAGCCGCTGGACAAAATCCAATTGATTTCCTGATCGACCGGAAACTTGAACAAGCCGAACTCGCGGTCGCACCGGACGCAGATTTTCGAGCGCTGATTCTCCGTGTGACCTACGATCTGACAGGTCTGCCGCCCAGTCCCTACGAAGTCTTTCAATTCCGTCAGGCTTGGGAAAAGGACCCTCAGCAGGCATGGCAGGCATTAATCAAACGTCTTATCGAGAGCCCGCAATATGGCGAACGTCAGGCACAACACTGGCTCGACGTGGTTCGCTATGCCGACACCGCTGGATTTTCCAATGACTATGAGCGATCCAATGCTTGGCGGTACCGTGACTATGTCATACGGTCATTCAATCAGGATAAACCGTTTAATGAGTTCGTATTAGAACAGATCGCCGGTGATGAACTACGACCGGACGACCCA
>JABIUH010000263.1 GCA_018701055.1 Woeseia sp.
CGGCCCACCGATAATCTTTCCCAAGCAGGATTTTCCAGCCCTTAGCGAATTGCACGGCGACACGGGAGCAAAAGCGATTCTATTGGACAATCCGGACCGGCTTCAGACGATCGAATGCGAAGCGGCAGCGATCGATATTGACGTCCAAGAAGATTTACAGCGGCTCTAGGAAACACTTGCCTGCGGGTGTTGATGGTCGTGTGTCGCACAACGTTCACAATTGACCCAATCTGAATGTCCAGCAACATAATGTTCTTTCTTCCAAATTGGCAAGCGAACCTTGACCTGATCAATGATGTATCGGCACGCGGAAAATGCTTCGTCACGATGTGCCGATGTCACGCCAACCCAAACCGCGCAGTCACCGATTTCAAGTAATCCGGATCGATGCACGCAATTCACGTGCAGCAACGGAAACTTTTGCATCGCTCCAGCTATTACCTTCTTACCCTCAGCAACAGCGACCGGTTCGTATACTTCGTACTCCAGGCGTAGGACTTCTTGCCCGTCATTTTGATCGCGAATCCAACCTTCGAAACTGACGTAAGCGCCAGCACCGCGATCGATAAGATTCTTCTTGAGTTCTTCCGGGTAAATCGTAGCAGACGTAATCAGCATAATTAGCCTCCTGCGACCGGTGGAAAAAGAAGCACAGTGTCACCGTCGTTGACGACTGCATCCCAATCCGCCATTTCGTCATTTACTGCTACCTTGCAATGACCCAGCGGCTCTTCAGAGCCGTGTCGATGCTTTAGTCTTTCGAACACATCGCCTGCGTTGGACACGGCAAGACTTACTTCCTCTTCAGAAACGCCAGCATGCTCGCGAAAACCCGCGAAGTAACGCACTGTAATGTTTTTCTTCATAGTGATTGTTCGATTCCGGTACCCGCGAGATCTTCCGGCGAATTAATATTGTGAAGTGCCCTTGGATTGGGTTGCGTTAGCAAATGGGCCGGCGCGTTAATCAGAATTTTTCTAGGACAGTTGAACCCGTCTGCGACGAACTGATCGATCGTTTCTCGCGCAGCGGGTCGATAGATAGCACACAGGGGTTCTGGCAAATCATCGTGCGTACTTTTGTAAGCTGTTGCAACATGTTCGGTAGATGCCTCATCTAGCAAATTGATAATGGTTGCTGCATCCAGCTCCGGTAAGTCACAAGCCAATACCAACCAGCTAACTTCCGGGTTGTGATCCATCGCAGACATGATTCCCGCAACGGGACCGAGATCAACATATGCATCGACGATTTTATCGAAATCTTTTCGGGTTGGGTCGTCGGCCTGCTCACGGCTCGTCGACACAAACACACGCGGCAGCTGTGACTCCAACAGCGACACTGCGCGAGACAGCTGGGTTTCCCCATTTTGCGTCAATGAAGCTTTGTCGCTACCCATACGGCGACTTTTGCCGCCCGTAAGTACTAAGCCCCAGACTGGCTCAGGCACGCTCACGATGATAATCCTCTTTACCGCCTGTTTTAGAAATCAGGCTTGTTTCGCGAATGACAATTTCATGTGAGAGTGCTTTGCACATGTCATAAACGGTGAGCGCGGCAATGCTGGCACCAGTGAGTGCTTCCATTTCGACGCCGGTGCGATGATGAACTTTGCAGCGGCAATCAATGACCGCACGAGATGCGTCGTCTAGTTCAATTGTCACCTTACAGTTGCTTAAGCCCAAAGGATGACAGAACGGTATGAGTTCATGCGTACGTTTCGCTGCCATCACTCCCGCAACGATTGCCGTCACAAAAACCGGACCTTTCGCGGTTTTGATATCGCCACCTGAAAATAGACTTGCAACGTCGGCGGGAAATTCCACGATCGTACGCGCATGCGCCTCCCGATCAGTTGGCGTTTTACCGCTAACATCGACCATGGTTGGTTGATTCTTCTTATCGATATGACTGAGATTGCTCATGCCTGCTAACCGCCCATTCGGTACATTTCAATTTTGTTGAGTAGTGGTTTCTCATCCTGTTCCGGCTTGCGGACTTCACTATACCGGTCTGATCGATTCAGCCAAACGGCGTTTATAATCCCGGCAATTTCGTCGTCACTCGCTCCAGCGCGCATTGGCCCACGCAAATCGGTGCCTTCGGTCGCAAACAAACAGGTATACAACGTTCCATCGGCCGAGAGTCGCGCGCGACTGCAATTGCCGCAAAACGGATCTGTGACTGATGAAATGAATCCTAGCTCCCCCTCGCCGTCCAAATACTCATAGCGGCTCGCGACCTCGCCCGGATAATTTCTGTTGACGGCGCGTACCGGCCAACGTGCGTTTACCTGCTCTAAAACGTCTTTTGACGGGACGACCTGCTCCATCGACCATCCATTGCGACTGCCGACATCCATAAATTCGATGAAACGAACAATGTGGCCTGTCCCACGGAAATGCGCCAGCGTATCAAGCAACGTGTGATCGTTTACGCCGCGCTGCACGACAACATTTATCTTAATTGGCGAGAGACCAGCACGGTCTGCGGCAGTAATCCCCTCCAATACTTTGTTGATGTGACCACGGTTCCCACTCATCGCGGCAAAAATTTTCTCATCCACGCTATCGAGGCTAATGGTCACTCGTTGCAACCCGGCCGCGGCCAAACCAGCAGCTACCGGCGCCAATAGAACGCCATTAGTGGTCAGCGCCAGATCTTCGACGCCTGGCAGATCCCGTAGTCGCGCAACCAGGCCCGTCACTTTCTTATCAAGCAACGGCTCACCGCCGGTAATGCGCAACTTGCTCACACCCTGTCGGACGGCAATTGACGCGATGCGCAAAATCTCATCGTGGCTGAGCCGCGCTGACTTGGTGAGAAACTGGTAGTCCTCGGTGAATTGCGCTTCGGGCATGCAGTAAGGACAGCGAAAATTGCAGCGATCCAGCAGCGAAATGCGTAAATCCTGTAGTGGGCGCCCAAGTGTGTCGCGCACGCGCTCGCTACCTGTCACCTCGGGATTATTTGGATTCTCGCCAGTCATTAGCGAATTCTGCCCGAATATGGCAGCTCTGCAAGCACTGTGAGTATTTGGCAATCTGCCCCACCCGATTTTGCCTCTCAGATTTTGTTTAGACGAGCATACTGTTTAACAATATGCTGACAATGTTAGTCTGACAAAGCCGCACGCAGCAGGTGCTGCCGCTAATGTGATTTATCTGCAGTCAGCGGGCCAACCCATCAATCGATACGAGAGAACCTCTGATGAATATTGATTTAATCCCAGAAGAACTGGAGTTTCGCGACGAGGTCCGCGGATTTTTAGCGGATGATTATCCAGAGGATATCCGTCGAAAAAGAGACCAAGGTGTCGCGCTAACGCGTGACGACACTGTCCGCTGGCATAAAGCGTTGTACAAGCGCGGTTGGTTTGCCGTCGAATGGCCTGTCGAATACGGCGGCACAGGCTGGACGCCAGTGCAAAAGTATCTATTCGCAAATGAACTGGCTGAGGCAAACGCGCCGCTGGTGGTCCCCTTCGGCGTCAAGATGGTGGCACCGATCATCTATACATTCGGCAACGATGCGCAAAAGTCTCGTTTTCTGCCCGACATTCTCGCAAGCAACGTTTGGTGGTGTCAGGGCTACTCGGAACCGGGATCTGGTTCAGACCTCGCATCGCTTAAAACGAAAGCAGATTTCGATGGCAGCGACTACATCGTCAATGGCACCAAAACCTGGACGACATTGGGCCAGCACGCCGATTGGATTTTTTGCCTGGTCCGAACGAAATCAGATGTCGCCCGCAGACAGGAAGGCATCAGCTTTCTATTGATCGATATGAAAACTCCCGGCGTCACGGTAAACCCGATCATCACCATCGAGGGGGGACATGAGGTCAACGAAGTTCATTTCGACAATGTCCGTGTGCCCACTGAAAATTTGGTCGGCGAAGAAGGCAAAGGCTGGACGTACGGCAAGGTCTTGTTACAGCATGAACGCGTGAATATTGCCGGTGTGGCGGTCTCTCAGTATCGACTTAATAAACTAAAGACTCGTGCAGCGGAATCAGTCCGCGGCGCCGATCCCCTGATTAACAACCAATCCTTCGCGCGAAAAATTGCCGCACTCGAAATTGATTTGCGCGCCCTGGAATACACCGAGCTGCGCACCTTAGCCTCCATCGCGACCGGACAGGCACCGGGGCCGGAATCGTCTTTCCTCAAAATTCGCGGCACCGAAGTGCAACAGGCAATCGACGCCATGACGATGGAAGCGGCTGGTTATTACGCACTACCGTATGTCCCGGCTCAGTACACGCTCGACTTTCCGGACATCGACAGAATTGGCGAAGGCATTGAAACGCGCACTTCACTGCAATACTTCAACAATCGCAAAGCGTCGATTTATGGCGGTTCAAATGAGATTCAAAAAAACATCATCGCCAAGCACGTGCTAGGTCTGTAGGGGCAAGTGTCATGAATTTTTCAATTAGCGACGAACAAACCATGCTGGCCGACAGTATTTCGCGATGCATAGATTCCGATTACGATTTCGACACGCGCCAAAAAATTGTAGCGAGTGACGACGGATATAGCCGCGACATGTGGAAAACCTTCGCAGAACTTGGCTGGACAGCAGTGCCGTTTGCCGAGACCGATGGCGGTCTCGATGGTGGGCCGATCGAAATGATGCTGATCATGGAACAGTTCGGTCGCGGTCTGGTGGTCGAACCGTATCTTGCCAACATCATACTTGCTGGTGGCGTTCTGAAGCGATTAGCCACGCCCGCACAACGAGAGCAATGGTTGGCACCGCTCATTGTAGGTGAGCTTCAAGCAGCACTTGCATTCGCTGAACCACAAAGCCGGTTTAGTCCAAACAACGTGCAAACTACGGCCACAGAGAGCGGCGACGCATACATTCTTAACGGGAAAAAAACCTTCGTACTCAATGGCGGCAACGCAGATGTTTTGATCATTCCGGCCAGAACATCGGGGTCGAGCACCGAAACGGCTGGAATAAGTCTCTTTTGCATTGCTGCGGATACACCGGGTATCTCGCGACAGCGCTATCCCACCGTCGACGGATCACAAGCGGCCGATATCGCACTCGTCGACGTGAACGTGTCTTCTGACAGTTTGCTCGGCAACGCAAATGATGGATATCCGATTCTCCAAACTGTAGTCGACGAAGCAACTCTTGCGGTGTGCGCGGAGGCAATGGGCGTCATGCAAACCTTGCAAGACAAGACCGTCGAATACACCAAAAACAGAGTTCAGTTTGGCGTGCCCATCAGCAGCTTTCAGGCGCTCCAACACCGCATGGTTGATACGTTGATGATCTGTGAGCAATCGCGTTCACTCTTATATTGGTCAGTAATGCTGAACAATTCGTCGGATCCAAAAGCCGCAAAAGCAATAAGCGCACTCAAATATCAAATCGGAACCGCAGGGATCAAGCTTGCTGAAGAAGCCGTACAGCTGCATGGCGGCATGGGCATGACCTGGGAAATGGATATTGGTCACTACTTCAAGAGAATGACGGCGATCAATATTCTGTTCGGCAACGCAGACCATCATCTCGACCGGTACATTTCTTACGGCCAATCATGATTCCGGAAGCCGTTGCTCAATTTTTTGGCGCGAACCAGGAATTGCTATGGCTGACAACACTCGTCCTCGATTTGACGGGCACGCTCATTCTGTATCGATTATTCGGCAAAGTTGGGCTGCAAGTCGCAATCGCTGCCGCCATCATACTTGCCAATCTGCAGGGCCCCAAACTCACCGAAATCTTTGGCTTTGAAACGACCATTGGGGTCATTTTCTATTCCGGCATTTTTTTAGCAACAGACATTCTTAGTGAAAACTATGGACGTGCCGAAGCCAACAAAGCGGTCCGAATGGGTTTTGTCGTTAGTTTGATCGTTTTGACGATGTTAAGTCTGTCGATGTTATACACGCCAACAGATCGGCAATTTTCGATCGATGTCCACAATGCCTTCGACACTATTTTAAATTTCGCGCCACGGTTCATTTTGGGGTCACTTTTCGCCTATTTGGTCAGCCAGAGCTTTGACGTGTGGGCGTTTCACAAGATCAAAGAATACACCGGTGAGAAATGGCTCTGGCTCCGCAATAACCTCTCAACGATGTGCTCGCAAATTTTGGATACAGCCGTTTTTTCTCTGGTCGTTTGGTGGGGCGTGGTTGACCTGCTAACGGCCCTCAAATTGGGTGCCGTGAAATTCTGCTTCAAAATGGTCATCGCCATGATTGATACGACATTTGTTTACTGGGCAAGGTCTCTATTCCGGCGAAACCTTGTGCCTCAGGCGGCGCCGATTTAGCGGTGCGATTTTCCTGTATCATCACCGCCATGAATGAATGGCAACCCTCTGGCGTAATCACAATAACCACGGATTTTGGGCACAAAGGTCCGTTTGCTGCGGTAATGCAAGGCGCTATCGTCAAGCGATTTGCTGACGCAAGAATCATCGATCTGGCTCACGATATTCCAGCGCACTGGCCGCCGGAAGCAGGCTTTTGGCTGAGTCGGTCATATCAGTATTTCCCCAGCGGCACCGTACACATGGCCATCGTTGATCCTGGTGTTGGCACTGAGAGAGATGTCTTGCTGGTTGTCAAAGACGGTCACCTGTTCATTGCGCCGGATAACGGACTTCTCGCCCCTCTCGCAGAAAATGCCGATAGAGTGTGCAAACTAAATGAAGATGCGCTCGACAGAATTGGCCTGGGCACTCCAAGTCTAACTTTTCATGGACGCGACATGTTTGCTCCGCTCGCGGCAGACCTAGCAGCCGGGAAAATTTGTGTGGACGACATTGGCACTGATTCCACTGACTGGATTCCAGGTCTTATTGAAGATCCGCAGGTTGGCAGCGCACGAGTAAGTGGCATCGTTATTACCGTTGATGCATTCGGCAATTTAATCAGCAATATTGACGCGTCACTAATCGAATCGTTCGGTAACCCAATGGTTAACGTCGCTGGAAAGACAATCGCTATGACGACCGCTTATGGTCGCGTCAGTCCCGGCGAGTTTCTTGCACTTATCAATTCTTTTGGCGTGGTCGAAATCGCACGCTCGGAAGATAACGCAGCCGATGGACTGGGATGCGAGCGTGGCGCTCCGGTCGTCATTACTGACGCAAAGTGATTCCAACATAGGAACTAGAATGCAATCGGCGTGTCTGAACCTTAAAGATTAAGCAATCGAAAGGTGCAGTTTGGTCAGACACGGAATTGTGCGACCTATTCTCGTTTCGCTAGCAGCCCTGCTAACGGCATGCTCCACAAATCAAATCAACGCCCCCTAACCAGATTTCCCGATTTCATTACAAGAGCAACACCGCTAAAGTGCTCAGTCGTCACCATTTCCTGAAGATATTTCTCGGACCGGGAATCGACAACCTGTCGAATCGTAGGAACTCCCTGTGTTGTTGTACCGAGTATCGCCTCGTCTTCCGGCCCAGAACAAGCCGCACACAATAGAGCACTGAAAATGATCAGGAACGAGTTGGGCTTATTCAGTTGGTATATGTCTACGGCCTCACGATGACAACCCTAAATGTTCAACGGAGCTCGATTTGCCCCCTGATCGCACCTGTCGGCTCCTGCGCGGTATAGACCAGTACGTAGAGACCGTCATCCAACAAATCGTCAAGATGTGGGTTGCGGATAGCGATCGAGCCGGTGCGGTCAACGCCGAGGAGTTCAATGATGGGCCCGTTTTCTCCAGACAATCCACGGTGAAGTTTTATGTCGATTATGTCCCGACTCCGAATTCCTCGGACTCGCAGTTCATAGTGCAGCATTTGCGTCGTGCGATCGAGGTTCAATCGACCATTGATGCCAGGGACATCGATTCGAAAATCCGCATCAAGATCATCTGCCAGAAGTGACGGTGTGCGAGCTGGCGGTGTGCGGGGCTTCACCGCCTGTTCGTAAGCAAAAGCCATACTGATCAGGCTAGCTTCCTCGAATGCGGGCGCTAGTAATTCGATACCGAGTGGTACGCCATCGTCTGTAAAACCTGCAGGCAGCGATATGGCCGGCAATCCCGAATGGGCAGCTATCTGGCAGCTCGAGCCGTAAGCACTTTCGCCGATCATGCGCGGGCGGGCACGCAATGTTGGGTACACCAGCGCATCCAGGTTGTGCTCCGTCATTGCAGCTATAACCATTCTGGTAACCTCTTCCCGCCCGGCCAGCATCGCACGGTATTCCTCTGGGTCGGCCTCTGTCTCCAGTTCGCGGCGGTATCCGCTTTCCAAGTCTTCATGATACTGGCCGCTCTCAAGAATCTCCTCGAGTGAATTCACGGGTGCATTAGACTTCGCCAGATACGCATCGAAATCCCGCAAGAACTCCATCCGGATGACCCCACTCGATTCCAAGGCTTCGTCAAGTCCGTCGATCTCCAGTTCAATCGTCTCTGCACCGTTCTCGACCATCAACTCCGCAGCTGAACGAATGATGTCAGTGACTTCTTGATAGGTGCCGAACAGGCCATCGTCCACAAGATTATTCTTCAGCAGACCGAGCCGCTTTCCGTTGAGTCCGTCCTCACGCAGAAAATCGGTGTACGAGCCAAGGACATGGCCACGCGCAACCGCAGTCTGGACATCCTCGGGATCGTAGCCGACAGTTGCGTCGAGCACCGTAACGAGATCAACCACGCTGCGCGCCAGCGGACCGCCAACGTCCTGTGTATCAGACAATGGAATAATGCCGTCGCGACTCGATAGCCCCTGTGTGACACGAATTCCGAACAAGTTATTGTTGGCAGCCGGGATGCGGATCGAACCACAGGTATCGCTACCCATACCTACTGCAGCGTAGTTCGCAGCGACTGCCGCGCCAGTACCGCCACTGGAACCACCAGGATTTCGGGCAGGGTCGTAGGGATTGCGAGTTTGACCGCCGAGCGAACTGATGGTCGTGATACCGCGTGCTGCTTCGTGCATGTTGGTCTTTCCGATGAACACTGCGCCTGCCTCACGCAGCTTCCTGACCTGGTAGCCATCGTCGGGCGCCATGAAGCCAGCCAGCGCAACGAGGCCCGCGGTAGTAGGCATGTCGTAGGTATCGTAGTTATCCTTTAGTAGCACCGGTATGCCGTGCAGCGGCCCTCGTGGCCCTCGTTTGCGCCTTTCCTGGTCAAGTTCTCGAGCGGTTTCAATGGCGTCTTCATTGATGAATGTCATTGCGTTTAACACAGGCCCCCGGTTATCGAAAGCCTCGATCCGTGCGAGGTACTGCCGTACCAGTTGCTCGGAAGATGTCTCGCCGTCTTCCATCGCAGCCTGTAATTCGGGAATGGTCTTCTCGAACGCGTCGTACTCCTGCGCGATCACGCTATCGACTAAAAAAATAGCAAGAAGGATTGGGGCAAACTTCATGTTCATAGCAATGCCTTTGGAAATCGATCCGTAGAAATCTGGCTGTCAATACGGCTGCTTTGGGTCACAAGCAGCCTCTCGCTACTCTAACACTTGGGTGCCGAACCATTCGGCCAGAAGCGCTTGAATTGAAGCTAGATGATGCTCCTGTTCAAGCGCGCACGTGATTCTATATACTGGTTCCAAATTCCCAACGGTGTATTTGCAATATGGCTGGAGTCGAAGGACGTGTAACGCTAATTACGGGGGCGGGCCGAGGAATTGGACACGCAACCGCAAATTTATTGGCGTCGCGCGGCGCTCACGTAATGTGCGTCGCACGAAGTCAGCAGGAACTGGAAAAAACAGGCCTCGAATTTTCGGTGGCAGATCTTGGAACTATAGA
>JABIUH010000016.1 GCA_018701055.1 Woeseia sp.
AGACGCAGCGCGCGGTGGATAACTTCCCTATCAGCGGTATGGCGATGCCAAGAAATTTCATTAATGCGTTGGGTTTAGTCAAATGGGCCGCTGCCGGTGCCAACGCGGAACTTGGCTTGCTAACCTCTGACAAAGCGGTCGCGATCCAGAAGGCGTCGCTCGAAGTCGCAGACGGTATGTACGACGAGCATTTCCCGATAGACGTGTTTCAAACGGGATCTGGCACAAGCTCGAATATGAATGCGAATGAAGTCATTGCGAATCTGGCGACTAAATACCTTGGGTCTGACGTGCATCCGAATGATGACGTCAATATGAGTCAAAGCAGCAACGACGTGATACCCACGTGCGTTCATGTGAGTGCCGCTCGCGAGATTGATGGCAGGTTATTGCCGGCGTTGACGCATTTGTCCAAGGTATTAGACAAGAAGGGCCGCGAAACCGATTCTGTCGTTAAGACGGGCCGCACCCATTTAATGGATGCAATGCCTGTGACCCTGGGCCAGGAGCTTGACGGCTGGCGCGCGCAGATTGACCGGGCATCCGGACGCCTGAATGAAACGATGCATCGCCTAACGGGCATCGCGCAGGGCGGCACTGCCGTCGGCACCGGGATTAACGCTCATCCTAAATTCGGCGCCAAAGTGGCCAATTTGTTGGCAGAGCAAACCGGCGTCGCCTTTAAGCAGGCTGATTCACTATTCGAGGCGCTCAGCAGTCAGGACACTGCGGTTGAAACCTCAGGTCAGCTACGGACCCTGGCGATCAGTCTGACCAAAATCTCGAATGACCTGCGCTGGATGAATTCCGGTCCGCTTGCAGGAATTGGCGAGATTGCATTGCCATCCCTGCAGCCAGGTTCGAGCATCATGCCTGGCAAGGTGAACCCGGTCATTCCGGAGGCCGTTGCAATGGTGTGTGCACAAGTAGTCGGCAACGACGCGACCATCGCGATGGCGGGTCAATCGGGGAATTTTCAACTTAACGTGATGCTACCTGTCGTGGCGCACAACCTGCTGCAAAGTATCGAAATACTCGCCAATGGTTGTATTTGCCTAGCCAACAGTGCGATTGCCGGGTTCACGGTCAATCAGGCGCAGATAGAGGCAGCGGTAGGAAGAAATCCGATACTAGTAACTGCTTTGAATCCGGTTATTGGCTACGAAAAAGGGGCGGCAATCGCAAAAAAGGCCTATGCAGAAGGCCGAGCAGTGATGGATGTTGCTCGTGAAGAGACAGACTTAACCGATGCTGAGCTCAAGCGGCTCCTGGACCCGGCAGCACTGACCGAGGGCGGCATCAAGAACTGATGCCAGACACTCTCAAATCCATTGGCGTCGATGAAATTACGCGGCGATTATCGGGCACCCGCATGCCAGAGGATCCGCGGTCCGTGGCCGTTCGCCATGTCGATAGCCGCTTGCCGGTAGAAGCCGTCAGGAAGATGGCCGAAAACCTGAAAGCCGCTGCGGTTCTCATTCCTCTTATCGATCGCGATGGGGCGCTGAAAGTGCTGCTGACGGAGCGCTCGGCTGCATTACGGCACCATGCGGGGCAGGTGAGTTTTCCCGGGGGAGGTATGGAGGACATCGACAGTGATATTGCGGCCACAGGTTTGCGGGAAGCGGAGGAGGAGGTGGGTATCCAGCCAAGTGAAGTGAGTATCGTCGGATACCTCAGTACGATGTTGACTGTAACCGGATTTGCTGTGACCCCTATCGTTGGATTTGTGGAAAGTCAGTTTGATCTGCGCATCGATCCCGCTGAAGTTAAGGAAGCGTTTGAGGTGCCATTGGACTATCTGCTTGATACCCGGAATGTTGTCCATTCAGAGCGAGAATACGAGGGGATTGTGTACGACACTAAAACGTTTTACTTCGACGGCCATCAGATTTGGGGCGCTACAGCGAGTATTTTATTGAGCTTTAGAGAGCAGTTATTATTATAAAAAACAATATAATATGAATGAAATCGAGAAATTACTTCAAATAATGAAATCTCTCAGAGATCCGGATTCCGGATGTGCCTGGGATCTGAAACAGGACTTCTCGAGCATTGCTCCCTATACCATCGAAGAGGCCTATGAAGTGGCCGACGCCATTGCGCGAGAAAATGTAGGGGACCTTAGGGACGAACTCGGCGATCTGCTTTTCCAAGTGGTATTTCACGCCCAAATCGCTGACGAAGGCGGACACTTTAATTTTGAAGGGGTCGCTCAAGCGATCAACGAAAAAATGGTGCGCAGACATCCGCATGTCTTTGGTCGCGAGGAAGAGCGGACGCAGACCCCACCACCGGGCGCCTGGGAGCAGATAAAAAAGGCCGAAAGGAGCGCAAATGCGAACGATGGTGATGAAAGTGTACTGGCCGGCATTCCGGTTTCGATACCCTCTCTCAGCAAGGCAGAAAAACTGGGAAAGAGAGCGTCGTCGGTTGGGTTTGACTGGCCCGACACCCAAGGCGTGAGAGCGAAAATTACCGAAGAAATGGCCGAGGTCTCGGCGGCAGAGTGTTCTGGCAACCCGGCCGATATCCAAGAAGAAATAGGGGATCTATTGTTCTCTGTCGTTAATTTGGCGCGACACCTTGCGGTGAACCCGGAGCAGGCATTAGCCGTGGCGAATGATAAGTTTGAGAGGCGTTTCCGAGTGATGGAGGCAGATGCGATGCGTGCGCGCGTAGATTTTGCCAAGTTAGGGATCGCTGCACTTGAGGTGCGTTGGCAAGCGGCAAAGCAAAAGACTAAGTAAGAACGATAGCGGCGGCATCAAGTATATGAACGACTCAAGTTTCACAGTGAATGAAGAGGGCCTTCGACAGGCGTTACAGGCCCTGGTCGATATCGATTTACACCAAGCGACAATCGATTTACCCAAGACTCTCCCTGCAAAAGGTATCGGCGAGCACAACGTTATTGCGGAGCTTGTACCCTTGATATTGGGCGGAGCTCGCCATCTTGGTAGTGAAACGGCGTTCGCCCACATGGATCCACCAACACCGTGGATCACCTGGGCCACAACGATGTGGAATGCCGCCCTAAACCAAAATCTTCTCCATCCAGACGTCGCTCCAGTTGCTCGCGAGATCGAGACACAAGTTGTTGATTGGCTTAAGCCGTTTTTCGGCATGTCTGGCGGCCATATGACACCAGGCTCGACGGTGGCAAATCTGACTGCATTATGGGCGGCGCGTGAGTTGCGTGACGTGAAACGGGTTTTAGCGTCAAAAGCTGCACATGTCTCTATTCCCAAAGCGGCCCATATTCTGGGTCTCGAGTTCGTGGCACTGGATTGCGATGCAAGTGGCTGCCTCGACCTTGGACAGTTACCGGATGATCTTAGCGACGCTGCGGTGGTCTTGACCGCTGGCACGACGAGTTGCGGCGCGATCGATTCATTATCGACTGATATTGATGCCGCCTGGGTCCACGTCGATGCTGCCTGGGCCGGCCCGTTTCGACTGTCGCCAACCTATCATTCGATCCTTGACGGTATCGAGAAGGCAGATTCAATCTCAGTTTCAGCGCACAAGTGGTTTTTTCAACCGAAAGAGTCTGGTCTGATCTTCTTCAAGGATGTTGCGTCAGCCCATCGTGCGATCAGCTTTGGCGCGGATTACCTGGCGATTCCTAATGTCGGTCTGCTTGGTTCTCACGGAGCAAACGCAGTTCCGCTCCTGGCAACGTTGCTCTGCTGGGGGCTCGAGGGTTTTAACGAGCGTATTAGTAGAGCAATGGGCTTGGCTGACCAATTGCATCAATTCCTCCGCGAGCAGAGCGAAATCGTCGTATTTGGCCCGAATGTGAGTGGTGTCATCCTTTGGCGGGCGACAGGCGTCGCGGAGCCCCGGATCTTGGTTGATCGGATGCCGGCAGGATCAGCGTCGACGACTCGTTTGGCAGGAGAGGTCTGGGTACGGCATGTCGCGGCCAACCCGAATGCCAATATGGCGGCACTAACAATCGCTATTCAGGACGCGCTCTCGGCCGTCGACTAAATGAGCGTCCCGTTAGTCCGCCCCGGCATCAGCCCATAACCGTTCATAAACCATTCAGATTCAAAGAGATAATCCGGCCCGAACGTTCAGGCTCGGTTCAGTGGCTGGGCTCTATTCTCTGTTCCAGGCTCGAAATAGGTTCGGGTCCGAGAGTCAAAATGGAGAACGATCATGAAGAGTAAATCCTGGATTGCGACAGTGTCGGGTCTCGCCATTGCATCGCTGGTCCTGGTTGCAGGGCCTGCGAATGCGGAATATGCATATAGCAGAGGGCAAAGCAAAGCGGTATACGACTACGCTCGTGTTGTCAGCGCTTACCCTGTCGTTCGCTACGTGACCGTAACGACGCCAGTAGAAGAGTGTTGGAACGACGTGCAGCACTATTCGGTGCGAAACCGCGCGCCCGGCCAGGCCGGCAAAACTCTTTTCGGCGCGATTGTTGGTGGCGTGATTGGTCATCAGATAGGCAGTGGACGCGGTAACGACGCAGCCACTATTGCTGGCAGCTTAATTGGCGCGGCGGTAGGTAGCGAATCGGGACGACATCGCGGACGATCTAGTAGAAGCGAATATTCGCGACCCGTACGTCGCTGTTCGACCAACTACCAAAAGCATCAGGAAGAGCGCATCGATGGCTATGATGTGATCTATACCTACCATGGCCGAAAATACTCGACTCGGACGCCGTTTGATCCGGGCAAGAAGCTGAAAATTCGAGTGGACGTTAGGCCTGCCTCGTAGGACTGTGGCGCAAAGATAATGTCGCCGGATTTGACTGCGATCAACTCCATTGCAATCAGACCGGCGACGACCCACACTTGCGGATTCTGTATAAGATTCCCAGGTTACATAACCCTCCCAGGTAAATGAACATGCGATCGATCACCCACATGCTGCTTTTTTGCATAGTGCTCTGCCTAGCCTTGCCGGCTGCCGCATTGCAGGTTGGCCCTGATGCGCCGGTTCGGTTGTCTGTTGAGGCTGACGTTGGAATGACACCAAGCCAGGAAACTTTTCAAGGCGGCGGGGTCACACTGAGTCAGGCTGTACAGCAAGTACGGCGTCAATATAACGGTCAAATTGTCAGCGCCGTCACGCAAATGAGCGGCAACCGCGAAACGCACGTTATCAAAGTGCTGACTCAAGACGGAAAAGTGAAGACTGTCAGAGTGGCTGGACGACAACGCGGCTGACAACGGAGTTTGCCATGCGCTTGCTGGTTATTGAAGATGACGAAACGGTACGGGAATCCCTATGCCGACAATTGGCCGCAGCAGGCTTTGGGATAGAACAGGCTGCTGACGGCAAAGAAGGTCTCTATTTTGGGCTCGAATATCCAATAGATCTGGCCATTGTCGATCTTGGATTACCGGAAATGTCCGGGCTGGAAGTGATCCGCGAACTGCGGGCCAAGGGCAAAGCTTATCCAATTCTGATTTTAACCGCGCGTGAGCGGTGGGAAGACAAAGTTGACGGCCTCGATGCAGGCGCGGATGACTATGTTGTGAAACCGTTTCACTACGAGGAAGTTTCCGCGCGGGTCAACGCGCTGTTGCGACGCAGCGGTGGCTGGGCAACATCAATATTGAGTGCAGGACCCGTCAGTCTCGACACGACGCGGCAAGAGCTCAAAGTGAATGATGCCGAAGTTGAGTTGACCAGTTATGAATATCGAATCATCGAGCATTTGATGATGCGGGCAGGTGAGGTAATCTCGAAATCGGATTTGACTGATCGCCTGTACGATCAGGATTTCGAACGTGACAGTAATGTAATTGAAGTATTTATCGGACGCCTGCGAAAGAAAATCGATCCAGACAACACGATTAAGCCGATCGAAACGCTGCGTGGACGCGGTTATCGATTCGCATTGGAACGAAATCAGTCTGAATGATCCCGGTTTCTTCGCTTAGCGCCAGGCTCCTCATATCTGTAAGCGTATTGCTTGTCTTTTTCTTTGGGGTGACCATCGTCGTCCTGAATTCCGCATTTCGTGAAGCCGGCGAAGAAGCACAACAAGACATTCTTGATGGCCAGCTTATGGCCCTTATCGCTGCGGCGGAACCTAATGTTGATGGTGAGCTGGAGATGCCGCCTGATCTAAGTGAACCTCGCTTTGGGAATCTGGGTTCGGGTTTGTATGGGGCACTGACCGACGATAGCAACTTTCCCGTCTGGACGTCACGTTCGGCGCTCGGCAGCTATGTTCCTTATGGAGAACAACCGGGTCCGGGGCAACGCACGTTTTCACGTATTGAACTTGAAGATGGCACGCCGTTAATGGCACTTAGTTTGCACGTACAGTGGGAGCTGGCGAGTGGCGACCTGAAACCCTACACCTTCAGCGTTGCGCAGAGTCTGGATTCATTCAACGCACAATTGGCAGGATTTCGCCGGCAGTTGTTTACCTGGTTTGGCGCAGTCGCATTAATTATGCTGTTTTCCATTTCCATGGTTATGCGTGGATTGTTGAAACCCCTGCGTCAAATCGAGTCGGAAATATCGGATGTGGAAGGTGGCAATCGCCAGAGTCTTTCTGACGACTTTCCCGATGAGTTGTCCAGCGTTGCACGTAACATGAATTTGTTGATTGGGAGTGAACGCGGACGTGCAGAACGCTACCGCAACACATTGGATAATCTTGCCCACAGTCTGAAAACGCCGTTGGCGGCAATCCGTGCGGTATTGACCGAACAACGCTCCGGCGAAGTCGCAGAAAAGATCGAAGCGCAAATCGAGCGAATGAATGACATCGTTCGATATCAATTGAAAATTCCCGCGGCCCGCAGCAAAAAATTTGGTGTTATTGCCCTGCCGGTCGAAAAAGAACTCAAGAAGCTAGTCGATGGATTGCACAAGGTATACAAAGACAAAGGTCCGTCAATTGATGTCGATCTGGCGGATGGCATTGTATTTCGGGGTGAGAGTGGAGATTTTCTCGAATTGGCAGGGAATCTGCTGGACAATGCATGCAAGTGTTGTGAGACCGCAGTAAAGCTTACCATTGCGCCATTGTCGGTCGGTAAGGGCTCGGGTGGCATGCGGATCATTGTCGAAGACGACGGGCCAGGTATTCCTGAAGAGGCACGCGCACCATTATTGGAGCGCGGTATGCGTTTGGATGAAAGCGCGCCAGGGCAGGGAATCGGTCTTGCCGTGGTGACAGATGTTGCAGCCTCTTATGGTGGCACGGTGACGATTTCCGATTCAACACTTGGCGGCGCCAAAATTTCAGTGACGGTTAACCCGGATTGACGGGATGGATTATTTTCGAAGTTTCTTTTGTGTTGAGATGATTGATACGTAACTCATGTTTATTCGATTCATAACGACGGGCGGCACGATCGACAAGGTCTACTTCGACGCCTTGAGCCGATTCGAAGTTGGCGATTCGCCATTCGACGCGATCTTGGCCGACGGTATGGTGAGCTTTGCCTACGATGTTGTGCCGATGTTTCGCAAGGACAGCCTCGAGTTAACCGATGCGGATCGTGAGGAACTCAGGACGTTCATATTGAACGATGACGCAGATCGCTACGTGATCAGTCACGGCACCGATACGATGGTAGAAACCTCCGCGGTGCTGCAGTCGTTAGTAGGAAAAACAATTGTCATCACTGGTTCACTGAGCCCCGCCCGATTCAAAACAACCGATGCCATATTCAACGTGGGCATGGCAGTGGCTGCAGTGCAGGCCAGCAAACCGGGTGTCTACATTGCGATGAGTGGACAAGTTTTCAAAGCAGATTCGGTTCGAAAAAATAGAGCAGAGAATAGATTCGAATTGCTGCCATAACGAGAGTCATGAGAATTTACATAGATATGGTGAGTCACGTCAGTCCTCAATCCAAGAGTATCGTAATCGCGCAGTAGGATAAGAATTGGCGCATGAGTGTGGCTATGACGGAGCGAAAAATGATCGTAGATAATCGAAGGACTTTTATGAAGGCGGTGGGGACCGCAGCGTTGGCCAGTGCGGCCGGTGGCTGTGCATCATTCCCGCGAGCGAGTGAAGCATTTGACCAAATTCCGCGATTGCATTTGACGCAATTGCCCACTGCGTGCAATGAAATGGGGAATGTGACGAAGCTCGTTGGCGGTCCTGATTTGTACATTAAGCGCGACGACGTGATGGAGTTGGCGCATGGTGGAAACAAAACTCGCAAACTTGAATATGCCTTGGCCGAAGCTCTGAACGATGGCGCGAAATCCGTGGTTACGCAGGGAGGGCTGCAATCCAATCATGTCCGCCAAACATGTTCGGGCGCCGCGAAAGCAGGAATCGAGTGTCACGTAATTCTTTCAAATCCAGTTCCAGAATTGGAAGAGGAATTGATGGGAAGTGGCAACTATCTGATGGATCAGTTGTTGGGCGCCCACATCTATCAGACTGATAGCGGGCGAGGACCAGTGGTTGAGAGAGTGCTTTCTGACTTAGCTGCGGCAGGGAAGCGGCCGTATAACATTCCTGCTGGCGCCTCAAACGGAATTGGTAGTTTGGGATACATGAACGCTGCGCGTGAGCTGATTGATCAATGGGACGAGATGAGCATTCGGCCCAGTCATATTTTCACGGCGAGCGGCAGTTGCGGTACACAGGCCGGTTTACTGCTGGGATTGAGATACTTTGGTAACACAAGCACAGAAGTCGTTGGGATATCCGTCAGTGGACCTGCGGCTTCGTTAAAAAAACGTACGCGAGATGTGCTTGACATGATTTGTGACGAAACAATGATTGCGCAGGATTTTATTGGTGACCAAGAGATCGTGGTCAATGATGAATACATTGGCGCTGGTTACGGGCACCCAAGTGATGCAGGTGTTGCGGCCATTAGAACCATCGCTGAAAGCGAAGGCGTAATACTCGATCCGATTTATACTGGCAAGGCGATGGCAGCGATGCTTGAGATGCTGGAAAAACAAAATTTGAGAAACGCGCGTGATGTTGTATTTCTCCACACGGGTGGTGCACCGGCCATCCATCCGTACGCCGACTTTCTGAGATCTTAGGACATTCAAATTCGATGCGCTCAATTTACACTTACATAAGAAAAACTAAATTTAACTGCTTGTTGATAGTTTGTTTTTCGCTACCGGTTTCATCAGCGATTGCTGAAGTGTTTGATCTAGGCGGGATGTATACCTATCACTATCACGATGGTCGTTATGCCGATTGGGGCGACTACGCGCGGCACGGCGCGCGAATTGCGATTGAAGAGGTTAACGCTTCGGGAATGCTAGGCGATGATCAACTGCGTCTGAAACTTGAAAATACAATCGACTATCACTGCTGGCCTGAGGGTGCAGCAACGATGGCCGAGACACTAATGAAAAAGGGAGTCCTGGCGATTACCGGTGCCGACTGCAGTGGGCCTGCCGTTGAAATAGCGAATATGGCGGCGCAGTACAAAATCCCTGTCATTTCGAATGGTGCAAACGCCTCGATGCTTTCCTCAACTGAGGATTTTCCGTGGTTTGTCCGCGTGGTAACACCAAGCGAAGCATATGAGGGTCACCTGATTGACGTCGCGGATCATTTCGGTGTAACTGAAATCGGCTATCTGCATACGACCGATGCTTGGGGTCTCGGCGCACGAAAAGTTATCAGAGAATACGCTGATCGTCATGGCATCAATATCGGAAAGGAATTTGGTTTCCCTCGCGATACCGATTACGAAACTATTGAAGCGTATGTGGCCGAGATTCGGGATGCGGGCATTCGACACATCGTCATGACTGGCCCGACGCCGGATACGGTCGGCGTTTTTCGTGCTTTGCATCATCTGGATATGAACAAGCCGGGGTACACCCTCTATGCGGCAGAAATGATTTCAGCAGACGAAGTGCCCGAAGCCGTGCAAGGTAGTTTGGGTTACTTCGCACCTATGACTATGATGGTGGATTCGAAAATTGTACGAACATTTCAAAGTGCGTTGACGCTGCGTCTGGGTCGAGAGGCTGATCCCAATTCCAAGGCATTTTTTTACGGCGCTTTAAGTTACGACCATATTCTTGCGGTCGCAAATGCCATTAAGTCGATTAAGGATGACGGTGTGCTCGTTAGCCGAGTGAATCTAATGCGCTATTTGCGAACGATAGACTTTGAGGGTGCAACCGGCCAGGTTTCGTTGGTGCCAGGCACGAATGATCGCGACAACATGCCGGTGCAAATATTCAATAGCCATGGTTACAAGGCTGACGGGAAAACCGTTAATTTTGTGTCCGTCGGATCAGTGGATCCAGATACGGGCGAATTAAAAATGGACGCAAGCAAAATTCTTTGGCCAGGTGGCACAAGGATTGCGCCCGAGAAGTAAGTGCACGAATGAATAGGCTGCGACCGGCCGCATCAATTCATCGGCCGACCTTTTTTCCGATATGTAGGTTCAAACTTCTGGCACATTTCACTGCCTGTATGGCGGAGAAACTCCGCGCAACTATTGTCAGCAGTGGTTGAACAGGGTCAAACGACAAAGTCCCTTGACCTAAAGAATTCTAACGTGCGTTCTTATATATGCCCTTTAAATTGTCTTTCACTAGTTACCGGTGAGCGGGAGTTGGAACCACATTTGGTCCTGCTCGGGTGTTTGAGCCGGCATCGAGCTATGTGTTGATTCTCATTCTTATTCTCATTTTGGTGGTGCATCGATGCGAGGTTGGGAAGCCGGAAATAGTTTTCCAAACGAACAACAAAAACTGCACGAGTGAGCTAAGAGAAACACGACCATTTTTTCTCCGCCTTTTGGTGCTATCCAGGACTGCAGAAGTTGAATAATTTGGCGTTACCTCGCGCGCCTAAGAGGAGTGTTGTTACCTCTAGGTTCGGGATGTCTGGAATTTTTTGGACATTCGTATCGCTTGCAAAATAACGGGAGTACAAAGAATGAATAAAAACTATTTGGGAACGTTCCTTATTTCGCTTCTAACGTTGGGCAGCTTGTCTGCATTCGCACAGGTTGAGCAGGTGACTTCACTGACAGTCACGAATCCGGGTGGCTTGATCGCGACGATCGACCAATATCAGGCGTCGATCGATAATAATGCGCAAAGCGTCACCCTACTCACGCATGTGCATGATGGCGTAGATCCCAGCACGCACACTGTAGTGGCGATATACGACGATTTGGCGGAAATGGAAAGCGCCATGGAAGGGCGAATTGACTCCGCAGCTTGGGCGACGCTGGTGAGGTCACTATCCAGTATCTCCACGCCCACCAGCCAGGCCATGGCGATCCAGAAGAGGACATGGGGTGACAATACGTGGGAAGAGGGTGGTTATCTCGCAGCCGTCATGGTGAACGTGGCAAATAGCGCGTCGTGGTTAGACGCAATGGATGCGTGGAATCGCTCAAACAAGGTAAAGAATCCGGGCATGGTCAGAATTGTGAAATTACGTGACGCTCCGGCTAATCAGGCGGTTCTGGTCGCGGGATCAGACTATGCTGAAGTGATTAATTATATGGAAGGCGTCGAGGCGTCAAAAGAGTTTGCAACATTGCAGGGTGCCGCAGAAGCACAGATGGTAGGAGCGACCTATTACAGAGTTGCTAAGGTTTGGCGTCCATAGCGACGTAGTCGCAAAGCGCTGTATGCTTACCCGATAACCGTCACTTGTCAGACAGAGAATCCACCCCCCTGGCTGATGGACCGGGGGGGGGGGAATCGCCGTAATGTCAGGGAGGCTTTGCCTTCGACCAGGTCTGACAACCAATCCGCTAAGTCAATCGAAATGAGGTCATCGAGTCGTCGAATGAGTTCGCGGTTAGTCTTGCGAACCACACCACCGATGATGTCTTGCAGAACCGTGTATCCCGGTCTGCCAATTTTCTGTGCCGATAGATATTCAATGACCCGATCAAACAGTGATCTCGGTTGAGCCCACACCCATGCATGTTCGCCAAGGTCTTGCGACAACGCGGCGCTCTGACGTTCGCTCTCCCAGCGTTGATGATCGGTCAGCTCAAGTACGCGGTTGTAAATTCGTACTCGGGCTCTACGAGTCAGATTAAAAGGACTCAGGCCAGAACCGGGAAACACTTGGAGCACACGAATTTAATGTGGCGCTTAATCTGGTGGTAGCTGGGACTCAGAATAACGGGTTTTACTTTGAAGTAGCCCAACAACACAACTAGCATGCAGCGTTGATCGCGCCTGCGAATTTTCCGACACTGCGTTAACTCAATTTCATTGAGTGCAAAGAAGAAACGTTGGTCGTTTGAGTTAAGTGTTGGTGGTCCGAACAGATCGGCAATCTCTGCTTCGGTGAGGATTTTGAGTCGTTTTTCGCTGGGCATGATCGTAACCTAAAGGTCACGATTCTAGCTAAATCACCCTGAAATGGTGGTAAATTGAAAAGTACCCCCTCGGGAAACGCAGTCGAGGCAAGGGATCTAGCTGTTTTTGTCCCATTACGAGGGAAAAACCCTAGGACCCCAGGGGGGTGATTTGTGTCCGTTTGGAAGACGAGAGATCGCGAGAGTTCTCTCTGTTGCAATCGAGCGATTCTGCCATTCAATCGCTTCTGTGCTCCTACGAGTCTTCTTTCTTCGCACTAAACACAATGCCTAAAGCCGCGCCGATCGCAATTCCGATCGGAATACCAGCGCCGAGGTTGTCGATCGCCACGCCAAAGGCGACGCCGAGGGCAGTGCCGATTGCGATACCGATGCCGATTCGGTTGTTGGTTGTTTTTCCTTTGGAACTATCGCTTTTTGGGTCGTCGTTCATGGTGAACTTCATTCTCCAGGGTTGATGGCAGTGATGAGGTCAAATTTTCATCAGTCCAGTCATTGCGCATCTCAGAGATCGAAGCTAACGCCTTGCGCCAATGGTAAGTCGTTGCCGTAATTGATCGTGTTGGTTTGACGACGCATATAGGCCTTCCATGAATCGGAGCCAGCCTCTCGTCCACCGCCGGTTTCTTTTTCCCCGCCGAACGCGCCGCCAATTTCTGCACCTGAAGTGCCGATATTCACATTTGCAATGCCGCAATCGGACCCTCCATTCGACAGGAAGTACTCAGCGTGTTGCAGGTTATCGGTGAAGATTGCGGAAGAGAGCCCCTGCACAACGCCATTTTGCTGAGCGATGGCATCGTCAAGGTCGGTGTAGGTCATGATGTATAGAATCGGACCGAAGGTTTCGCTTTGTACGATGTCCCATTCATTTTTCGCAACCGCAATAACCGGCGTGATGAAGTTGCCGGGACGGTCGACACGCTCACCACCGCAGAGAATTTCCCCACCGGCGTCCTTAACGGCTTCAACCGCGGCTTCGACACGTTCTAATGATGCTTCGTCAATGACCGGCCCCATTAATGTATCCGGATCGAGAGGGTCGCCTATACGCACCTGCTTGTAGGCATGAACCAGTTTCTGCTTAAGTTCATCTACGCGGGATTCGTGACAAATGATGCGTCGCGTCGTTGTGCATCTCTGGCCGGCAGTACCGACTGATCCAAACGCGATGCCGGGTATTGCGATATCCATGTTTGCAAACTTATCGACGATAATGGCGTTGTTGCCGCCCAGTTCGAGCAGCCATTTGCCCATTCGTGACGCGACGCGTGCACCGACTTGTTTGCCTACACCACAGGAGCCCGTAAATGACAGAAGATCAACTCGGGGATCGTCGACAAACTTTGCTGCCAACTCATTGTCCGCATCGTTGAACAGGTAAAAAATGGTCGGCAAGCCAGCATCAGCGAGTGCTTTATTACATATTTTTTGTACGGCAAGGCCACACAATGCGGCTTTTGGCGATGGCTTCCAGACACTGACGTTGCCACAAACGGCTGCGATGCAGGCATTCCACGACCACACGGCAACCGGGAAGTTAAATGCCGTAATCGTGCCGACAACGCCGAGCGGATGCCATTGCTCATACATGCGGTGATTCGGTCTTTCAGAATGCATCGTGTTGCCATAAAGCATTCGTGACTGACCAACAGCCAAATCACAAATATCGATCATTTCCTGAACTTCGCCGTCTCCTTCGGCTTTAATCTTGCCCATTTCCAGGCTCACCAGGCTGCCTAAAGCGTCTTTGTTCTCGCGTAGTGCATTGCCGACCCTGCGAATAGCGTCACCGCGCAGCGGGGCCGGAATTTTGCGCCACTCCAGGAATGACTTTCGCGCCGCTGTGATGACTTGATCGTACTCAGCCGCGGTCGTACTGCGAACTCGAGCAATTACCTCGCCAGTCGCCGGATTGATCGATTCAATCTCTTTGGCGGCACTGTCTTCGAGAGACTTGGCGCCGAGCCAGGTGCCCGGGTTGGATTCACTAAGATCAAGACGCTTGAGAATATCGTGCATGGAGTTCACCGAAAATCAGCAAAAAGTGGGTAGGCCGAACTCACGTTCGCCGCTACAGCAGGCGCGCATTGTGCCAATCTCGACGCTCCTATGCCACAGCGATTTGCGGCGTATTTTTTTGCCATTAATTTAAAACGATATATTAGCCATCTTTTTGGTACTGCAAAATACCATGTAGGGGGCGTAAGCATCTGATTGCTAGAGAAACTTTTGCGTAAGCAATGTGATTGGTGCATAGTCCGCGGAAGATTAACTTGTGATTTTAAATACGGACTAGGTTTAAATTACGTGACACGTTCTATACCAAAAAATGAGTGGCACCCGGCAGGTTGGCAGGCGTTATCTGCCCAGCAGCAGCCAAACTACCCCGATCAAGTTGCACTTGAGAAAGCCATCGGTGATTTGAGCAAACTTCCGCCGCTTGTCACGTCATGGGAAATTGAGGCACTCAAAGATCAGATAGCCAAGGCGCAGAGAGGCGAGGCCTTTGTCTTGCAGGGTGGCGATTGCGCCGAGAGCTTTGACGATTGCACCTCCGAAAACATCGTCGCGAAGCTCAAAATTCTGCTGCAGATGAGTGTTGTCATGCTCTATGGCATGAAGAAACCGGTCGTCCGGGTGGGTCGCATGGCGGGGCAGTATGCGAAGCCTCGTTCTGCAGACACGGAAACTCGTGATGGTGAATCCCTGCCGAGCTACAGAGGTGATCTGGTCAATCGTAACCCTTTCACTGCTGAAGATCGTATTCCCGACCCGCAAATGATTTTAAGGGGATACGAAAGAGCCGCGCTCACGCTTAACTTTGTCCGATCGCTGATAGACGGCGGTTTTGCCGACCTGCATCATCCCGAAAACTGGGATCTCGATTGGGTAGGCCATTCTGAAATGGCGGGCAGCTATCGTGACATCGTGCATTCAATATCCGACTCGTTGGATTTCCTTGAGACGGTCCTGGGTCGCGCAGTACATCAAACGCAGCGGGCCGATATTTATGCCGCGCATGAGGGCTTGCACCTCAGTTATGAACAATCTCAGACCCGTTATCTTGAGCATCGCAACCGTTGGTACAACCTAACGACACATTTTCCTTGGATTGGTATGCGGACAGCGCAGCTGGACGGCGCACATGTAGACTACTTCCGCGGTATCAGCAATCCGATGGGCATTAAAGTTGGGCCTGGCATGACCGTGGAATGGTTGCAAAATCTTCTCCGTGTCCTGAATCCAAACAATGAACCCGGACGCATCAGTTTGATTCATCGTTTTGGTGCAACGCTTGTCGAAGAGGGTTTGCCGCCGTTAATTAAAGCGGTCAAGGAAACCGGTGCACCCGTTCTTTGGGTTTGCGATCCAATGCACGGTAATACTGAAAGTACGGCAGACGGTACAAAGACTCGTCGCTTCAACAATATTGTCAATGAATTAAAGACCTCATTTGAGGTTCACGAATCGATGGGCAGTTATCTCGGTGGCGTGCATCTGGAACTTACGGGTGAGAATGTAACCGAATGTACGGGTGGAGCTCGCGGTCTGACCGATGGGGATTTAGCTAGAGCCTACAAGTCGCCGGTCGATCCACGGCTCAACTACGAGCAGGCAATGGAAGTTGCAATGACCATTGCTGGATTGACGAAAGCTAACGCTTAATTTCCCGCCAAGCGACGTCGTTTGGTATTTCCATGGTCATGCCGGGCTGCAAATCACCCAAGTACCAGGGGCCTACGCCGTAGCGAACCAAGCGCAGGGCCGGTAAACCGATTGCTGCCGTCATGCGTCGAATTTGCCTATTTCTTCCTTCGTCAATCGAGACTTCCAACCAACTCGTCGGAATACTTTTACGTTCCCGAATGGGCGGATCGCGAGGCCATAGTCCAGCGGGCTCCGGTATTACCTTGGCCATACGTGCTGCTGCCATACCGTCTTTAAGTCTGACGCTTGCCACTAGGGCGGCGCAACTATCTTGGGTAGCAGTGCCTTCTACCTGAACCCAATACACTTTCAAAAGTTTGTTGCTTGGCTCGCTAATCTTTGACTGCAATTTGCCGTCATCAGTAAGGACCATCAGACCTTCGCTATCGAAGTCGAGCCGACCGGCAGGATAAACGTTTGGAGTGTCAATATAGTTCCCGAGTGTTTCTCGACCATCAGTATCTCGAAACTGACACAGGACTCGATAGGGCTTGTTTAAAATGATGGTTGGCACGGTGAATTGGAGGATAGCAGTCATAGAGGTCAAAGGATTGCGGCTCTCCGGAGCGGCGCGTAAGCTTTGCGCAGAAGCACGGTTTCACAGATAAGTGAAGTCACATTAATTAAATCTCTTAAATTGTTGTAATAAAAGGAAATACTAATAATTTCTGAATCGGAAATTACGGCGACTCACAACCCGGCATATGACCAGATATTGTCATCGGAAGCGCGCGCTTTTGTAGCGGCCCTGGCAAAAGAGTTTGCCCCGCGTATCGACGAACTATTGTTGGCCCGAAGTGTGCGCCAGGATTCAATCAATGCCGGTGCGCGCCCGGATTTTTTGGCGGAAACGGAGCGCGTTAGAAATTCGGAATGGCGTGTCTGTGCCGCGCCCGCCGATCTGTTGGACCGGCGCGTTGAAATTACCGGCCCGACGGACCGAAAAATGATTATCAACGCGCTGAACTCCGGGGCGAATGTTTTTATGGCGGATTGTGAGGATTCTCTAACGCCGTCCTGGGACAACGTTGTTCGGGGTCAGATAAATTTACGTGACGCGGCAGCGCGCACGATAGCGCTCGACACGGGCGCCAAGAAATACGCGCTGAATGACAAGACGGCAACCCTGATTGTGCGACCGAGAGGCTGGCATTTGCCGGAGAAACATTGGTTGGTCGATGGTAAGGAGGTTCCCGGAGCATTCGTTGATTTCGGGCTATATCTATTTCACAACGCTGAACAACTCCGCGTGAACAAATCTGGCCCGTATTTTTACTTGCCCAAGATCGAGTCACATCTCGAGGCTCGATTGTGGAACGACGTCTTTAAATTTGCTGAGGCGCGGGGTGTTGTTGGTGAAGGTGAGATCAAAGTCACGGTGCTCATCGAGACTATTTTTGCTGCGTTTGAGATTGATGAAATTCTTTACGAATTACGTGATTTTATCGTTGGTATGAACTGTGGGCGATGGGACTACATTTTCAGCTTCATCAAGAAATTTAGTCGGTTTGCTGAATTCGTTCTGCCAGACCGAAGTCAGCTGACGATGACGACTCATTTTCTGCGCTCTTATTCGCTACTAGTGATCAAGAGCTGTCACAGGCGTGGTGCCTACGCGATAGGGGGAATGGCCGCGCAAATTCCAATCAAAAACGATCCGGACGCCAATGATATTGCAATGGCGAAGGTTCGCGCCGACAAAGAACGTGAGGTGTCGGATGGACACGATGGCACTTGGGTCGCGCATCCAGCCTTGGTGCCATTGGCAAAGGAAATTTTTGATGCCCATATGCCGGGACCCAATCAATTGGATCGTCTTCGTGAAGACGTACAAATTGAAGCCGCGGACCTGCTACAAATTGCCAAGGGAAAAATTACAGAGGCGGGATTACGAGAGAACATTAGTGTCTCATTGCAGTATATGGCGGCGTGGCTCGGTGGAAACGGTTGTGTACCGATCAATAACTTGATGGAAGATGCCGCAACTGCAGAAATTTCGCGTGCGCAGTTATGGCAGTGGGTTCATCATCCGACGGGTGTGCTCGATCAAGGTCGCAATATCACTTACGACATGTTTAAGTCGTTATTGCGTGATGAAATGGACAATATTCGCCAATTGGTCGGTGATGACGCATTTGAAAACGGTCAGTTTCGACGTGCGGCCAATCTCCTGGATAAAATTACGGTAGATGAAGATTTTTGCGAATTTCTGACCATTGTTGCGTACGACGAAATAACGTGAAAACACATTCGAAACTTAGTAATCGCGCTCGCGCGACTACATTAAATCCGGACACATAAATGCAATACGATCACATTGAAGCTCCAGAATCAGGAGAGTCGATTACCGTAAATGCCGACCATTCCTTGAACGTGCCAGCGCAGCCAATCATCCCGTACATTGGGGGTGATGGTATCGGTGTCGACGTGACGCCGGTCATGAAGAACGTCGTCAATGCCGCGGTCGAACGTGCGTATGGGCAAGAGAAGCGCATCCAATGGATGGAGGTTTATGCTGGCGGAACGGCAGTCGAGCGTTATGGCGAAAACGAATTTTTTCCCGATGAAACGCTGCACGCGTTGCGTGAATTCGTGGTGTCCATTAAAGGTCCGCTGATGACGCCAACGGGCGGAGGGATAAGTTCTCTTAATGTCGTCATTCGTCAATCTCTGGATTTGTATGCTTGTGTTCGTCCCATAAGGTACTTCCCCGGTGTGGTGACCCCGATGAAAGAATCCGACCTCGTGGACATGACGGTGTTCCGCGAAAATACCGAAGACATCTATGCAGGTATTGAATATCCGACGGGATCGATTGAGGTAAAGAAACTCATCAATTTTCTGCAGACGGAGCTCAACGTTAAAAAGATTAGATTTCCGGCGAGTTCGGGGATTGGCATAAAACCTGTTTCTCGTGAAGGATCGCAACGACTCGTCCGTAAGGCGATTCAATACACGATTGAACGTGATGTTGCGTCGGTGACGCTGGTGCACAAAGGCAACATCATGAAATACACAGAGGGTGGGTTTTGTCAGTGGGGCTACGCATTGGCAAGAGAGGAGTTTGGCGCGGTCGAGAAAGACGGTGGCCCGTGGGTTAGTTTCGAAAACCCCATTACGGGTAACGAAATCATTGTGAAGGATGTCATCGCCGACAATTTCTTGCAGCAGATTTTGATGCGACCTGAGGAATACGATGTCATTGCGACGTTGAATCTCAATGGTGACTACATTTCCGATGCGTTGGCAGCACAGGTTGGCGGTATTGGTATCGCGCCAGGCGGCAATATTGGGGAAGGCGTAGCCGTATTCGAGGCAACACATGGCACGGCACCGGGTTTCGCTGGCAAAGATCGTGTTAATCCTGGTTCACTGATTCTGTCCGCCGAAATGATGCTGCGCTATCTCGGCTGGGTTGAAGCCGCCGACCTAATCGTCAAGGGTGTTGCGAACACAATCGCGAACAAAGAGCTGACCTTTGATCTGGCCCGTCTCCGCGTCGCCATTCAGCAGCCAATTCGAAAGTCTCGTCCGCACGGTAAAAGCGAAGTCGTGGAGCAACTGGAGGAAATGATTCCAGGTGCGACGTTGGTAGGAACAAAGGTATTCGGCGAAGCTGTAATCCGGCATATGGATGACTAATATCTTCGATCGTGATTGTCGAGCCTGCCCACGACTGGCTGAGTTCCTCGATACCGTAAAGAAGAAATATCCTGACTACTATTGCCGTCCCGTACCCTCCTTTGGTGATCAGGAGGCGCGACTGCTCATTGTTGGGCTTGCGCCGGGCATGCACGGTGCTAATGCGTCGGGGCGTCCCTTTACCGGGGATCATGCCGGTATTCTTTTGTATGAAACATTGCATGAATTCGGTTTCGCGACGCATCCTCAATCGGATTCTGCGAGTGACGACCTGAAGCTGATAAATTGCCGAATCACGAATGCGGTTAAATGTCTGCCACCTGATAACAAGCCGGTTGGTGCGGAGATCAATACCTGTAACCACTTTTTGGCCAACGAGATTGACGCCATGCCAGCTAATTCGTTGGTGTTCGCGCTCGGTGGAATTGCACATCGCGCAGTGGTGAAAGCCATAGGGGGTCGACAGGCCGATTATAAATTTACTCACGCAGCAGAGCACAATGTAGAAAATTTTTTCACGATGTTGGATTCGTATCATTGCAGTCGTTACAACACGAACACACGCAGATTGACAGCCGATATGTTCCGCGCAGTGTTCGCACGCGCGCGAGCAATATTGGACTCCTGAGAAAGCGACAATGAAACGCGCATGAGCAGGACAGCCGCTACAGAATTTGATTCAAAGAGCTTTCTAAAAAGCCTGACGCATCGTCCCGGTTGTTATCGCATGCTGAACACCGCCGGCAAAACGATTTATGTTGGTAAAGCCGGTGATCTCAGAAAGCGTGTGTCCAGTTATTTTCAGCGCTCCATTACGGACGCCAAAACGGCG